>CALCGQ010000266.1 GCA_937901015.1 uncultured Bacteroidota bacterium
CACTTATATCAACAGTCGTAAGATTTGCCTGTGGATAATTAGAAGTAAAGCAATGTACATCAAAACCGGGTCCACAGCCTATTTCAAGTACATTTTTGAATTTGTATTTTGTTGTTATTTTTCGGAAGTCATTTCGGATTCTATCAAGACTTGTATTCACATTTGCTCTGGCTTCAAACCCAAGTTTTGCATCTTCATCATAGTAGGATGCAACATCATTATAATAGTCGTTATTAGTATTCTTAGTCATAAATCAAGTATTTTGATCTTATTTTCATGAAACTATCAATTCCTGGCTTCCATGATTTCCTTATTTCCTCTTCTGATAAACCACTTTGAATTTGTTTTCTAAATTCATCAGTTCCTGTAAGTTTCTCAAAATAAGGCAAGAAGAATTCACCGGTATGAGACATTTGCTCGTAGGTGCCGAGTAGCCAGCTTAAATTTATTTGGTTTTTATTGTTTTTGTAGTTCTGCGCATATCCATCAAGGTTGGCACCGAAGCAGTTTTCATTCTTAAATTTTGGGTTTGCTGAACCACTGGTACTGTCAGGTTTAAATACAAAGCTACCAATCATGTACTTAGGATGCCCAAAAACCTGAAAAGGGAAATCAGTTCCACGTCCAATGCTCATTACGGTTCCTTCAAAAAAGCATAGTGAAGGATATAAATATACAGATTGCCAGTTCGGTAAGTTTGGAGAAGGTTTAACCTGAAGTTTAACAATCATATTGTGATTATAGCTCTTTAATTCAATAACACTTAAGTCAATTTCTGAGGCTTTGTTTATCCACTTTTCTCCGGCTACCATTCTTGCATACTCTCCAATGGTCATGCCGTACACAACTGGAATAGGGTGTAATCCCACGAAAGATTTATGTTTTTCTTTAAGAATAGGACCATCAACAAAATAGCCATTTGGGTTAGGGCGATCAAGGATTATAATTGGTATTCCATTTTCTGCACAAGCTTCCATAACATAAGTCATGGTACTTATATAGGTGTAAAATCTTGTGCCAACATCCTGCAGGTCGAAAAGCACTATTTCAATATCTTTCAGATCATCCACCGTAGGTTTCTTATGTGAACCATACAATGATATTATTGGGATACCTGTTTTATTATCAACACCATCTGTAATTAAACTCCCTGCATCTGCTTTTCCTCTGAATCCATGCTCAGGGCAAAATATCTTACTGATATTCAGATTCAGGTTTGAAAGTGTGTCAACAAGATGTGTACTACCCAATAATGATGTTTGATTCGCTACAATGGCAATTCTTTTATCTTTCAATAAGTGGAGATATGAATCGATCTGGGCTGCACCACTTGTAACTTCATTATATTCAATCAGGATAGGTTTTTTATCCTGTCCACAGGATGGTAATGTGAAAACTATTAGTGTAAGTAGAATTAATATGGTGTTAATCTTCATTCGTATCTTATTCATTGTATAGATGTGCCGGAATTTATTTTGTTTTACCATATCAAAAGTATTTATAAAATGAACATGTTCAACTACAACGAAGGTTAATGTTTGGATTATAGTATCCTGTTCTATTGTTTAGTTCATGTATATTTGCATAAAATTGAACGTAATTGAATTTTGAATATTTCATAGCAAGACGGCAATCCGGTACAGGTAAACAAAACTTATCTAAACCTGTAATTAGGATATCAACCATAAGCATAGCTTTAGGGCTAGCATTAATGATAATCTCAGTAGCTGTAGTTATTGGGTTTAAACATTCAGTAAGTGAAAAGGTTATGGGCTTTGCCGCACATGTTCAGTTGGTGCTATTCGATAATAACTTTGGGGCACAAGGTAATCCTCTCGTGGTAGATGATGAATTATTGAACCAGTTGAAAGCCAATGAAAAGATTGGCCATGTACAACGGGTGGCTCAAAAGGCTGGTGTTATTAAGACGAAGGATCAGATTCTTGGAGTTATCCTAAAAGGAGTAGGTACGGACTTCGATAATACTTTTTTATTTGATAATATACAGGAGGGAACCTATCCTAAAATTTCTGATAAAGAAACAACGGATGAGATTCTTATAAGTGAGAAAATCTCAAAGAAACTAAATATCAGTGTTGGCGACTTTGCCCGTATGTGGTTTATTGATGAGGGGCAATCAAGGGCTCGAGGGCGTAAGTTTACCGTTTCTGGGATATACAATACTGGAATGGAAGAGATTGATAATGTTTATATTATTGGCGATCTAAAACATATTCAAAAACTGAATAACTGGAATGATAATGAGGTTGGAAGTGTAGAATTGATTTTGAATGATATAACTGACATTAATAATACAACCTTTGAACTTTATACTACCATACCTTATAACATAAGAGCTATAAGTGTTTATGAAGAATATCCACAAATCTTCAATTGGCTTAATTTGCTGGATATGAATGTTGTGGTGATTCTGACTTTGTTGATATTGGTTTCAACAATCACCATGATTTCAACTTTGTTAATATTAATCATTGAACGAACATCGATGGTTGGTTTACTTAAAGCCTTGGGTTCAAATAATAGTTCGATACGCAAAATTTTTCTTTACAAAGCTTCAGGGATAATATTCAAGGGAATGCTGTGGGGTAATATAATTGGGGTTCTTTTCTACTTTGTGCAATTATATACCAAATTTATTAGTCTGTCAGCTGAATCGTACTATGTAGATTATGTACCCGTTGAATTACATTTATCGGATGTTCTACTTCTAAACATGGGGACTTTTATTGTTTCGTTTTTAGTACTAGTTATCCCAACCTATTATATTACTCGTGTTGTTCCTGCGAAGGCTTTGCGATATGAATAGTAGCCTTTCATATTATGGAATAACAAAATGATATCCTTTACCTTTCAGGGTTATGATTTCTACCTTAGGATCACTTGCAAAGTAATTTCTTAGCTTTCTGATATACACATCAAGGTTCCGGGAATTGTAATATGAATCATCTCCCCATATTTCCAATAGAAGAGTTTTTCTATCAATTGTGTTATTAGGATTTGCAATTAGTAATGAAAGAACTTCCGTTTCTCGAGAGGATAATTTTATGGTATTTTCACCACTTATCAATTCATATTTATCAGGATTGAAAATGAATTTTCCAATATTAGTTCTCTTGTGTTTATTATTTTGATTTTGGTAACCAGATGATAATATCCTTAGTTGATTCTCAATTCTTACAATTAATTCTTTTGTACTAAAAGGCTTTTTAATATAGTCAGTGCCGCCGCTATCAAAACCTTTAATAAGATCGTTGGTATCTATTTTGGCGGTAACAAAAATGATTGGAAGTTGAGGGTATTTACTCCTAATTTGTTTACCCAAAGTAAATCCATCAATGTGTGGGAGCATAACATCTAAAATACAAATGTCTGGAGTAAATGAACTGAAAGCATTCATTACCAAAGCTCCATCAGCAATCAGCTTTACTTCATAATTTTGACTTTCAAGAGTTTCTTTCACAATCTTTCCCAGAAAAGGCTCATCCTCGATATATAATATCTTACTGTCCATTACGTGTGGGGAAGTCTAATTATGAATGTGCTACCATCAGGATTATTCTTAGTCACGTTAATTGAACCTCCGTGATTCTTCATAACAAGTTGTGCATAATTAAGGCCAAGGCCATAACCTTTTACACTATGTTCATCACCTTTAGGTACTCGGAAAAATTTGTCAAATATCTTATCCTTATATTCTTCAGGAATACCGATTCCATTATCTCTTAAAGTTAAGGTAGTATATTTATTATCCTGATCAATTTTAATAATTATTTCGGGCTTACCATTGCAATATTTAAGACTATTATCCACAAGGTTTGTAATTACACCATGAATATGTAGTTTGTCTCCCTCAATAATTATCTGATCATCGCTATGCTCAATGTTAATGGCTGCTCTTTGGTCATTAATTCG
>CALCGQ010000267.1 GCA_937901015.1 uncultured Bacteroidota bacterium
TATGTAAGAAGATTGTTCGGGAAATAGGAATGATGATATAGATGCAATAATAGTTACAATTATAAATATAAACGTGCTGATTCTCCCCGACTTTGCAATTTTTACCGGAAAGCCTTTCCTAGTCAACCTATTGTTTCTAGTGGCATAGTCCCAATTTATTAAAAATAATAGGGCAATCATCAGCATGTTAATATTAAAATATAAATCAGCCATCCAATCTGCTGGGAAATCACTTTTCAGGCTTGTAGAATAAGGCACTAAACATATAAAAGCTAGAATAAATATATTAATCCAAACATGTAGACCATTGGTCCTAATCAGATAAACATTTTGTTTATGATTAATAGTCCAAAATAATGCCAATAAAATAAAACTCATGCCATAGGCAAGTAGTTGATCTGTTTGGTTTAATATGGCATTATGTAGTTTAGCTCCTACCATATCAGGTGAAATTGAAGGAATATCAATGGCCAGAACAAGAATAGTCATTGCAATGGCATATATTCCATCGGTTAATGTTTCCAGCCTATTAAGATTCAATCCTGTATATTGGGTTCTGGTATTATCTTCCATTATGGGGTTTTTCACAAATATAATAAATCATCTAACAATATATCAATGGTAATAACCGGCAGGATCAAAATTAGATTGCTAACTTAGCAGCGAAAAAAATAATTGGTAATTAATTCACTATGAATATTCAAGGAGGCCAAGTTTTAGATACGATTATCCTATTTATGGGAATAGTGATCTTGGTTCTTTTTATCTATTCTTCAATTATTTCAGTTTCTGAAAGAGAAAAGAAGGCGTCAATTAAATTCTTCATTTTTGGTATAATAATCTCGATTACATATTTTATAGTTGGTTTCTATGGTGTTGATTATTATAATATTGTCAGAATGATACTGCTTTTTATTCCGATTTTAGTTTTATTGATATATTTTCTTCCCTTTCGTTTTCATAGGCAATTTCAAAAGTCAATTCCTAATGGACAAATTGATGAACGTAATATAATGTTTTCACGAAATGAATTGAAAGAGGGTACTGATAAATACAACAAATACTATCTAAAAAATCCTGAATTGAAGGAAATAGATATTAGTTGGAGAACAAATCCAGGTTTACTTAGTCAGAAAGCAAGTAACTATAATGCAGCTGCATTTATGGCTTCACGAGCCAGTTTTTTCACTGTTGCTGGACTAAAATCAAAGATTGATGGTGATGTTTCAGAGGATAAGATAGTATTCAAGGTAGATGAGGTTACCAATTTCCTAAAGAATTGGTCGAAGAAACTTGGTGCATTTGATATTGGAATAACCGAGTTGAGGGATTACCACACATATAGTTATAGAGGTAGAAAAGAAGCTTACAATGATAAGGTTGAGTTAAAGCATAAATATGCAATAGCATTAACGGTTGAGATGGATATTGATATGGTTAATTCCGGACCTCTGGCACCAATAGTAATGGAATCAGCGCAGAAATATATGGATTCAGGAGCTATTGCTGTTCAAATCGCAGCATTTATTAGAAATCTTGGCTATCCCGCTCTAGCTCATATTGACGGTAATTATCAGGTGATTTGTCCCCTTGTTGCCAGAGATGCGGGTTTGGGCGATATTGGTAGAATGGGATTATTGATGACCCCAAAACTTGGACCCAGAGTGAGAATTGCTGTTGTTACTACTGATTTACCATTGCTAGTTGATGAAACAGGACATGACCCTTCAATGTTAGAATTCTGTACTAATTGTAAGAAATGTGCTATTAATTGTCCTTCGAATTCGATTTCATTTGTAGATCGGGAGGATATTAATGGAGTGAAGCGATGGCAGATAAATCAGGAAACATGTTTTGATCTATGGACAAAAACAGGAACGGACTGTGGTAGATGTATGAGTGTATGCCCATATTCACATCCCAATAATACACTTCACAACATTGTACGTTTCGGAATTAAAAACTCAAGCATATTTAGTAAGGTAGCTTTACAACTTGATGATGTGATTTATGGAAAAAACCCAGCTGTAAAGCCACCCTTAAAATGGATGGATATTGAACCCAATAATTAGTGTGGTGCAACATCTTTTTTACAACAGTCTGGTAAAGCGTTATATGCCTTTTCTTCAGCAATCAAATCATCAGCATCATACCCAACTTTGGTAACTGCTATCTTGAGTTTTTCTTTGGTGTTTTTCCCTTCCTTATATTTGATGGTAAGGATTTTGGTTTCTTTGTCAAGTTCTACAAATTTTACGCCTTTCTCATATGCAATATCATGCTCCAAACGGTCCTTGCACATTCCGCAAACTGCAGAGGTCATTATTTCTACTGTAACCAATTCAGTTTTCTTTTTATTCTTCTTTTCTTGTGCCTGCATTCCTGTAATGGCAAACATCATTGTAATGGCTAATAATATTAATTTTGTTTTCATATTTTTATTTTTTAGTTTCAATTTTAAATCTAACTCCTGCATATATTTTTACACCCGTAATTGGCCCCCAAATAATTGAACTATCAAAGTATTTTCCAAATGGATCATCAGATGAAATAATTGGATCTGTCTGACGATAGTTGCCAAGATTTTCACCTCCAATATAAAGTTCTAACTTATTTAAATACCTTGTGATCTGAGTATTCATAATGAAATAATTTGGAGAATAGTCAGCAAGCTGATATTCCTCAGGGTTAAATCCTGTGTATGGTAATCTCTGGTTCCCGATGGCTTGAATATTGAAATCAACCTGCCATTTTTTATAAGGAGTTAGATATGATACAGCTAATAACCCTTTAAATTTATTCACCAATGGTTTTTCAACCAGGTTATTACTAATTGTAGTTTTTACATCATTATATCTGAAGGCAAGTGTAACCTCAAAATTCCTCAATACTTCATAGCTTGTCTCAATTTGAAAGCTATTAGAATACGACTTTCCAACTAAATTATAGAAGTAAATAGTATTAGGGGCATTTTCCCTGTCAATGACTATCTGGTTTTCAAATTGAGTTCTGAAAAAGTCTCCGGTGATACTCAATTCCCTTGCACCAATATCAATGTATGTAGTATAACTTAAACCATAATTCCAGGATGATTCAATATCCAGATCATTGTTAAATACCAGTTTTTTGGATGTAGCCAATAGTGAAGTGTTTTCAGCAACTACATTTGGCGACCTATAACCTCTACCAGCACTTGCCCGAATTATATTATGTTCATTGAGGTCATATTTTGCATGTATCCTTGGTGTGAATAATAATCCGTAGTTATTATGATTGTCAAGCCTTAGCCCAATAATTAGATTCAGGTTTTTATGGTTTGAATATGTGTACTGAAAAAAGGCTCCGGGTACAATCTCTGTGCGATTAAATATACTGTCGTTTAAGTCCTCAGCATATTTGTCGTAGTTGAAGCTTAATCCTGTTGTGAACAGATTTTGGGAATTTGCAAACCATGACTGAAACATTAAGTTTCCATAATACGAAAACTGTGTGGCATCATAATCATTTAGTCCGAAAAATGATTTCTGCTCATGAAGTACAATTTGGTTTTGAAATCCAAGGCTTGTTTGGACCCTGTTTTCAAGAACATAACCAGCTTTTAGAAATCCTTCCACTCGATTTGTAGTAACACCTATACCATAACCATTTTCTGGGTTGCTGGGTTTGTCAGAATTATAGCTCATCTGCCCACCTTGCCTTTTTTCAGTCAAATATTTTATCCCAAACTGCATACGGAATTGATTATTGACGTATTTCCATCTGTTAAACAGGTTTATCTGGCTCATTGTAGGTTGATCAAGGAAATTGTCTCCATTCATATCATGCTTAAATGACATATTTTCTGCATGAACAAAGATTGCTGTAGTCCATCTATTGGATAATTTGAATCTTGTATTAATATTACCTTCAATCTTGCCCAGATGGTTTCCGTAAATATTAACAAAAAACTTCTCTCCTTCATCAGGTTTTTTAAACTCAATATTAATTTGACCAGCCATTGCTTCATAGCCATTTATAACTGATGATGTGCCTTTGGAAACCTGAATTGAACTCATCCAACTCCCGGGTATATATCCCAATCCCCAAGGAGTAGCTAATCCCCTCATATTGGGTATGTTTTCAGTAAGAAGTTGTGTGTAAATCCCGGCTAGTCCAAGCATCTGAATTTGCTTAGCCCCAGTAACGGCGTCGCTATAACTAACATCAACTGTTGCACTATTTTCAAAGCTTTCGCTAAGATTACAACATGCTGCTTTTTGCAATTCATTTTCGTTTATGTTGACAACTGAGCGGGTTTGTGTTCGGGAAACCGATGATCCCTTTTTTCTTGCTGTCACCTCTACCTCATCAAGATTCTTTACCTCTTTAAGAACAATTTTCACAGCTTGTGTTGAAGTAATATTTAAAGTATCGTTTTCATAACTTACAAAACTAGCTACAATCGCTGCTGGTTTATTATTCAATAGTTCAATTTGAAATCTACCCTGGTCATCAGTTATAGTTCCATTGGTGGTACCCAGCTGATATATAGATGCTCCGATCAGTGGAACATTTTTGTTGCCATTCTGTTCCATTACAGTACCAGTTACTGCCTGTGAGTACATGGTAAAAGTTTGAAGCAATAATAATAAAGCTATTAATTTTTTCATTTTTTACTGTAAAACTTAAGATTTGAATTTGCCCTTATGATACTAGTAATTCCATTCCAATAGTTTGAGTATTGGATATTGTGATAAAAAAGAAGTAATATATGAATTATGCCTGTGGAGCGGGGTCAGTTTTTCTTTGATTCAATAATATTACTATGTCGGCACCTTTCTTTGGAGGGGGTAAGCTATAGTATATTGTATTGTTTTCTATTGGTATTGATACATCACTATCCTTATCAAAAAGAGTTAATTCAATTTCGTCAAGACTTGCAATTAAATCGGTTTCATCATTTGGAGGAACAATAAACTCAACAATAATTTTCATGTATCTGCCATCACTTGTGCAGCAATTAATAGGGTTTTTATCCAATTCACAATTACGAGTTGTTTCACAACAGCCATCTTTCATAATATCAGCTTGACTAATAATTTTGCATTGGTTGCAATTATCCTGAGTTTTGATAAATGAATAAGAATAACTGGTTCCGTTTTCTGAACAGTGGTGTGAATAAATATTAAATCCCGATGTAGACAAAAGAAATACAACGATAACACAAATACTAAATATGTAGCTAATCAATCTATTCACGGCGTGGTAAAATCTATTTCATGCAAAGATGGTCATTATTTTCAAAAGAGCATGTTATTTTGATGTTAATCGTAAAGAGCCATGAATTCCCCTAACCAGCATAAGATCAGTGTTATGAATCTTTTACAGAGGTATTATTGACCATTTTATTGCAACCAACTTATATTAGTAAGTATATTGAAATAGAATTACTTGCCATTGAAGTTAATGCTTTTTGATAACCTTAACGAAAGCACATAATTATTGGTTAATTGTGTTCCATTCATATTCTTGTAGAAAGGATAATCAAACTTGAAAGACACGTTCCAAGTATCGTAGAAATTATAGCGTATCTGAGGTGCAATAAACATAACATGACCACCAGTTGCATTTATTAGTTCCTCATTTTTATCCGATGCTTTTTCTCTAAACTGGCTCCTTAATTGCAAGGCAAATGTGAAGTTATGGGTGAATTTATACCCGGCATACAATGAGTTGCTAATCAGATTACCGTATTTGTAGTTTGTACGTTCTGTTTTGATGCGTTGTGAAATTTCAAACGAGTTATCAAAAAAGAAAGCAAGATTACCATCCATATAAAGCTTTGAGAACAGAAGTCCAATATGGTATTTGAAACTGCCGGATGATGGTTGAATGTCAATTGGGAGAACAACAGAACCATCAACCTGATCGAAGGTGCCAACAGGTAATGTTAATCTAAATCTAGGAAATATGTTAAAAGATCGCTCAGTATTCTTATAAGCAAGATACTGCGCCCCAATCACTAGGTCTCCTAGTCCAGTAGCATTTCTGTTTTGATCAAAAATGAAATATTGTGCTTTGGCAAAAAAGTACCCAATTTCAGTATTTAGTTTTAATCTATCTGTAACACCATAAGAAAAGTTGGCTGAAGAATATAAAAAGTAGGAATAGTCAATGTATTCGAAATCAGACTTACTATTACCCTCATAATAGATGTCAGAGTAACTATAGGTACCAAGAAGACTTACTTCAAAAAAGTTCTTCCCACCACCACCAGCTGATCCATCATCAGTAATGGGATTGCCAGCTGCACAGCATTGTGCAATAGATTGATAGCTTAAAAAAAGTAAACATATTGTTACTGCAATAGTAGTATATCTCTTCATGTATGGATCAAATTTATAAGCATAGGTAAGCAACGATGATATAAGATTTTAAGGAGTTTCTATGAAAATAATAACCGTTTCAGAAATTGAACCTTTATCATTTGAGGCAGTACACTTAATAATTTTCTCCCCAATACAGCATTCCGAACCTGTAAATCTAACCTGAGAGCCATCTTCATTAAGAACAAAGATGTCACCTAAATCTACTTCCCATTCATATGATATTCCTCCACCTGTGGTTTCACATGTAATTGTTGCTGGGTCATCACCACCAAACTTAATACTGTCTTTATCTGAAGTTAGGCTTAAAATTACAGGAACACTAGTCTCAATACCAGGCTCTTGTTCCGATTCCTTCTTACAACCTGTAGTACTTAGAATTGCTATAATTATTAATGATATATAAGCTAATCGCATTTTTTTATCTCCTATTGTTTAATGATTTTACTTTTTGAAATAACTTCTCCTTTGTCAAGAGTGCATAGTATATATTGCCCGTCTGGAGCAAATGAAATGTTGATATTGGCCTCAACTCCTACGTCGACTGAATTTACCCAAACTAAGCTTCCGCTCATTGAATAAATTCTTATTTCAGGGTTAACTAAAGTTGATAATTCATCAATTTTAATCGAATACTGTCCGCTACTTACTGTTGGGAAAATTGAAATATTTTCTTCTTCTTTAATTTCTCCAATTGATACATGAGGCATCCATAGATCCATCAAGCTTAAATAGCCAACCTGAGCAAAAGTATAATCTATGGTTCGGTCATATTCACAACATGTTCCAATTAGTAAATTATAAGCCTCCTGAGGAGCCTCAAACCATTCTGTATCGTGACCAGTATCAGCTACTGCTTGCATAACCACAAATGCATCGGTAATCAAGTCATCGTATGTAACGGTTGTTACTTTGTTAAAAGCATCATAATCCGAAGATAATACTCCCTCAACTTTATTGAGCTTTGCTTCTACACGAAGTTTACATGTGTAACAGTTCCCGAGTGTAATAAACTCTATCGTAAATTCATCCCTTTCAGAAGCAGTAAAGCTAGGGATTGTTATAAGAAGAGATAATATAATTAGTAGTAAGGATTTATTTTTCATAATTGATGTTTTAATGATTATTACTTTCGCCAAAAATACCTCTTAAAGCAAGGTATGAACAACTTGAATATAACGGATACATCGCGATTTTCACGATTAACAACGGTCGTTTTCCGTCAAATAAGTCATTTTTAACCTAGCACACTTATTTTCCTCAACTTATCCATATCGATAACTTGCAGATAACCTTTCTCAATATCAATAACATTATCTTCATGAAGCTCTTTCAGAGTTCTGATAACGCTGTCCTTAGACATTCCAGTTAGCTCGGCCATATCCTGACGTGAAATGGAGATTTTATAATCTCTGTCGTTGAATATTTTTTCATGTAAGTAGATTAAGCTATCTGCCAATCGACCATGAATATTTTTATGTGTGAGACAATTGAATCGCTCATAATTAAATATTCCATTCCAACTGATTAACTCCATAAACGATTCGGCAAACTTGCCGTTTTCTCTTATCACCTTTTTAAAGATATTAATGTCAATAAAACATACTGAAGATTGCTCTACAGCAGCTACTGTTGAGTAGTGTATTTGATCAGCAAAAATACCCGGAGCTCCAAGAAAATTAGTTGGTTTTATAAACTGCAAAACTAAATTACGGTCACCTGAACTTTCTATATAAACTTTAGCAATCCCGGATGTAAAACTGATGACATGCGACATTGGTGCACCCTGTTTTACAATTACTTCGCCTTTTTTAAAGATTACATGTCGTTTATTACAATTTATCAATTCCAGCTCAGCTTGAGTTAACACATTGAAGAGTGGTGATTTCATTGAACATGTAATGCAATTTATTTCATTGAAACAATCCATATCTATAATTGTTTAGAGTTAATAATACTACTGATTGTCAATAAAATTGACTGACTCAAATGCGACTATATTTATTGTATCCAAACTATAATTTATCTGATCAAATCAAATACCAACTAAATATATCTTCGATGTTTCTGAAGAGATTATTCCCGATTTTAAAGCATTGACATCGGTTCTTGATTTGCTCAGAATAATATTATTGCTATTATATATAAATCGCCTTGATCAATTTTATTCTTCAGCTCTATCATATTTACAACAGGAGTGCAAAATATTATAGACTTCATCTTTTGCTCTTACTTCTTTGGTATCATAACCAACATCTGCAATAGCCTGATGGATCGCTGTTAGATTTGTTTTATCGGTATTGAAAGTGACTTTGATCATCTTAGTTTCCTTATCCCAATCAGCTTTTTTTACTCCATCAACAGCTTTTGCAGCTTTCTCAATTGTCTTTTCACACATTCCACAATTACCATAAACTTTAAACTCTTCTGTTTTGTTTTGAGCAAAACTTGTCATTATACCTACTAGTAATAATGCTACAATACTTAAAATTCTAATTTTCATTTTATTAAATTTAAATTGATTATTAATTATTTACCCTACCAATTACACAACTTACATAGGATTTTGCTTTTGACAATGTATTATTCTTACTTCCAGCCTCAGGATAACCAAATGTTGCCAGCTTTGATTTAAATTCGTGAATTCTATCAAGGCTACCTTCAAATGATATCTCAACAGTTGAAGTTTCCACATTAATATCTACATTATCAACTTCACTAAGTTTTGATAATCCTTTTTGAATGGTTGAGGCACAACCATTACATTTAAGGTTCTCAACAGTTATTTCTACTTTCTTCATGATATTATTATTCGTTAAACACTTTTTTTACTTCTCCGCACTTTAGCATCATATCACCGAAATACGGATTTCTAATTTCTTTTTTATTACTAATCCAATATGCACCCTGATCATCAAAAGCCATGGGGCAATATTGAAGATAAATAGGATTGTTACTATAATCTCCAAAAGCTGCAATAGCATCGGTTAGATTGTTAGACACAATACTAAAATGATTTCTTTTTATTTCCATATCCTCCATTTGAATAATCCCCTCAAGATTATCAAGAATAGGATTATATAGAGACATCCATAGCAAGTGGGCATCTCCTTTAAGTAATTTCATGTCAACCTTATTCAATGAAGCAAGTGTGCTTTTTGCGAACTCTATTACCTGATCATCATCTGTAGCTACAAATGCATCTTTAAGTATTATGTAATTATTGATAAATTTCTCAAACTGGTTGCTGAATTCTTCTGGAGTTTTGAAAACAGTATATTCCTTGCTTTCAAGTGGTATATCAATATTCTCGATGTCACCATGATTGTGACCGGTAGATATTATTCCTCCACCAGGGTTCATCATACTTGGAAATCCTGCTAACTGAGCTGCCGCATCTATTTTGAAAACACCATTAATTGCTATCTCTTCACCTTCTTCTAATCCATCGGCTACCACAAAAAATGATCCTGCTTCAGGCCCAAGAGTTATTTCTCGGAAAAGGAATGATGGGGACTCACGATCTGGAACTTTTATGTAAACTACAGCTCGTTTACCTGTCCATAATACTGAAGATTTTGGTATTAGAATTTCATTGCTATTTTCAGCAAATTTTGATTCCAATAAGCCAATGGCAAACATTTCAGGCTTAAGTTCTCCATTATTATTTACAACCTCAAGCCTAGCCTTAGCGATTCTTGTTTTACGATTAATAAATGGATCAATATATGTAACGATAGATGAAAAGGTCTTACCAGGAAGTGCCTGGATTGTGAAATCAATTTTATCTCCCACATTTATCCATGGAAGGTCACTTTCGTAAGCATCGAACATTACCCAAAGTTTACTCAGGTCGATTACTTCAAATAGTGGAGTCCCTTCTTTCACATAGTCACCAATGCTTACATGTCGCATGGTAACAGTCCCGGTTATGGGTGAAAGAACATCGAAATATACTATTGGTTCTCCTTTCTTCTCAATATTGTTGATTTGCTTATCACTCAGATCCCAAAGTTTTAGTTTTCCTCTGGCAGCTACATATAGTGAAGGTCGTGTTTCTTTAAATGAAATGGCTTCAAGTAACTCACGCTGCGCTGTTACAAGACCTGGAGAATATATTGTTGCCAGTTTTTCTCCTTCTTTTACATTCTGTCCGGTGAAATTGACCATTAGTTTTTCAATTCTACCACCAAATCTTGCTGTAAGTTCAGAGATTTTGCGTTCATCGGGTTCAACCCTTCCTTGTAAATAAATAGTTTTATTGGGAACACCACTGCTAACCAGCATGGTTTGGATTTCTGCCAGTCGGGCTGCAGATTCAGACATAACAATTTCATTGGGATCCACATTGTCTCCCTCATTTTGCATGTTTGTTAATGGAATAAGATCCATTGCGCAGATTGGACAAAGACCAAACTCTTCCTGCTTTATCTGTGGATGCATGGAGCAAGTCCATGTTGTTGGAGTTTCATCAACATGATCATGTATTGCTTCATTATGTTCATTTGATTTGACGATTTGATGATTTGATGATTTCCCAACAAAATAACCAGCAATTAATGCTCCAATAATTACTATTAGTAGAACTTTATAGTTGTTATTTATATAATTAATTATTTGTTTCATGATTATTATTTTTTTGCTGTTGAAATGATTTTGTTAAACAATTTTTTAAGGGATAGAAGTTTAATATCTATTTCAATATCAGGTTTAGGATATGAACTACTTGATGTTATCAGTTTTAACCAGTATTCTGATTCTAGTAATTCTTTATGCGCGATTTTTAGTTTATGGATGAAATCAGCTTTGCTTTCAGCGCTTTGAGCCTCATTTATGTTAGCTCCAACTGAAGTACCTGATTTCAGCAATTGTTTTGCAACAACGTACTTCCTGCTATTTTCAAGCTCTTCGGTAAAATTAATATTTAGCAATGCAAACTCAAAACTAACTTCTACAAGTTCATTTCTTTTTGTATTCATCTCAAGTCTATTTCTTATTTTTATAAAGTTACTATTTCAATCAATCACCACATCCCCCCATCACCACATCATCCCATCATCAAATCACCACATCATCCCATCATCAAATCACCCCATCACCACATCATCAAATCCCCCCATCACCACATCATCAAATCCCCACATTATCAAATCATCACATCACCACATCATCAAATCCCCCCATCATCAAATCACCACATCACCACATCATCAAATCCCTAATTACCTGTTAAATAATTAATAAAGGAAATTGCTGCTTGTTTATCGGAACGTGACTTCTCAAGTTTAAGACTGTATGTTAACAGCCTACGTTCCATTCTGAGAATCTCCTCAAAATTTTGATTACCAGTTGTATATTCTGTTTCGATAAGAGTTATGGCTTTGGAAGCAAGCTCAAGTTGTTTTTTGTAAAGTACAATCCTTCGGTCTGCATCCATATAATCCTGCCATACATTCTCAAATATATTTTCAAGTAAATTCTCTTTATCAGATTTCTGATATTCCTTGGATTCCTGAAGGTATATTACCTCGTTAACCATAGCTTTATATTTCTTTCTATATAGTGGAATTGTGATACCAATCTTTGGAAAAATAAATGCATCTGTGCCTGTAAACTTGTTGTTGTCTTTTCCAACAAAGATATAATCCAATCCTATTGATAAATTTGGTGCGCCCTGTTTCTCTGCTAATTCCTTTCTAAACAAAAGAGCTTCCTGTTGTAAAGATAAAGAGAGTAACTGATGATTGTTATTTCTTATTGAGTCCAGAACTTCTTCTTTCTTCAATTCAAAGTCATCTTCCCAAAGAGTTTCAGGAGTTGCAATAATAATATCATCAACATTAATGAGGTTTTTAAAAATTAATTCAAGGGTGTTTTGAGTATCAATCAATAAATATAACTGGTTCTCCAGATCACCTATTTCCATTTCAATACGGTATTCATCAACAGCAGAAACCAAACCAGATTCAAATTTGATATTTGCCAGTTTTTTGAATGTTGAAAGTATATCAATATTTTCCCTTGTGATTTGAATCGCCCTTTTGTTGAAATATATATTGAAATAATTTGACCTTACCTCATTAAACAATTTTGATTTTGCTTCTTCAAATTGTTCATACTTTGCTTTGGCAGATTGTACTGCTATATTTTCTTTGGCTTTTAAAGTGCCAAACCAAGGAAACATCTGTGATGCTGAAATTTTAGCATTTTGAGGGCCAACACGAGTTTCAACTGGCATAATAAAGTATGCAAATGCAACTTGTGGATCAGGTAAACCCTTAACCTGAGGTGCAACTTCAAGGGCAGCCATATAATCGCTGAACTTAGCTTTAAGTCCGGAATTATTCTCAGCAGCCAACTCCAAATATCTGTTAAGTTCGTTTTGTGCTGTTACCAAAGAAGATATCAGCAAAATAGCTAGTCCCAAAATAATCTTCGTCTTCTTCATGGCTTTATACTTTTTGAGTTTTTAATTCCCTATTAACTTTAGATTCCTGCCATTTGCTATATAGCACCGGAACGACAAACATTGTGAGTACTTCGATTGTCATTCCACCAAATAGTGGAATTGCCATTGGTACCATTATATCCGATCCTTTTCCTGTGGATGTAAGTACCGGAAGTAATGCAATAATGGTTGTGGCTGTTGTCATCATTGCTGGTCGAACCCTTTTGGATCCTGCTTCAAGAATCATAGATCGTACTTCTTGAACCGATTTTGGAGGGTTCTTATCTTGCAATTGTTTGATATATGTGCTAATAAGTACACCATCATCAGTGGCAACTCCAAACAGAGCAATAAAGCCAACCCATACCGCAACACTGAGGTTAATTGTACTAACCTGAAATAGATCTCGCATATTTATTCCGGCAAGTACTCCATCCATAAACCAAGTTTGGCCGTAAAGCCATAGCATAATAAAGCCTCCCGATAGTGCAACAATAATTCCTGAGAATATGAAGGTAGTTGCTTGTACTGATCTGAACTGAAAATACAGAATCAAAAAGATTATCATTAAAGATATTGGTACAACTATTAAAAGTCGTTTTGTAGCACGAATCTGATTCTCGTAGTTTCCTGTAAATACGTAGCTCACACCTGCAGGTATTTCAAATTCACCAGATTCAATTAGACCATTCAAATATGCTTGTGCATTTTCAACCACATCAACTTCAGCAAATCCAGCTTTTTTATCGAAAATAACATATCCTACCAAAAAAGTGTTTTCACTTTTGATAAGCTGAGGACCACGTACATAATGAATTGTAACCAAGTCGCCAAGAGGAACCTGGCCGCCGTTTGATGTTGGTATAAGAATCTTTTTAAGGTCTTCAGGATTATCTCTAAACTCTCGTGCATATCGCAATCGTACAGGGAACCTTTCTCGGCCTTCGATTGTTGTAGTTAACTTCATACCTCCAATTGAACTTCCGATAATTGATTGTAAGTATTTCACTGTAATTCCATATCTAGCAATCGCATCTCTGTTAATTTCCATTTCTAGATAAGGCTTACCTACAACTCGGTCGGCGAATACTGACATACCCTGAACACCTTCAACTTGTTTTAGATGTTTTTCTAGATCATATCCAACCTTTTCAATTGATTCTAAAGTTGGTCCAAATACTTTTATTCCCATTGGTGCACGCATTCCTGTTTGCAACATAACAAGACGGGTTTGGATCGGCTGTAGTTTTGGTGCAGATGTTAACCCCGGAATTGACGCATATTTGATTATCTCATCCCAAATATCATCGGGTGATTTAATCTCATCGCGCCACTGCCGGAAGTACTCACCATCTTTATCCTTGATCAACTCATCTTTTTCAACTGTTCGAAAATCATCCTCTTTTGGATCGTAAGTAGAGCCATCCACAAGCATAAATGCATCATTCTGATCTACTTTAAATCTCATCCGATGTCCTGATTCATTGAGCATATATTCAGATTTATAATTGATCACATTTTCATACATTGATGTAGGAGCAGGATCCAAGGCCGAATTCACTCGGCCCCATTTCCCAACTACTGTTTCAACTTCAGGAATAGAGTTTATTCTCTTGTCGAGAATACGAATTACATCAATGTTCTCCTCAATTCCAGAGTGTGGCATTGTAGTTGGCATTAGTAGAAATGATCCTTCATCAAGTGATGGCATAAATTCTTTTCCAATTCCAGGAAGGGCATTGTCCATACTTCCATAAATTCTGCTAGATTTGACAGAGTCAGGCATAAATCCAAATAGATTATCAAATCCTAGCCATGTGGTTATTCCAAAAAGAACAATGATGATTGGAAGAGTTAAAAACTTCCAGCTATTATTGAGACACCAGCCAAGAATTCTAGGGTAAAAATGCACAACCAATGATAATGCACTCAGAACAACCCCCACAATTACAATAACAAATAGAAAGTTAGCAAAAAGAGTATTCTGCGCTCCCAAAGGCATCCATGCTTTTGTAAGGAAGAAAACGACCACAGCAGAAGTAATTGCAATGTTTATCAGATTTGGCCATGATCTCTTAGATTCAGTAAATCTGTCGGCAAAATATCCTATAGAACCATATGCTACCAATGCCAATGCAATATAATATCCCAGTAAAATTGTGATAGTCAATCCTACTGCAACAAGTATTATATTCCATATTTTTTTGTATGATTTCTTATCAATTCGAATTGAGAATACGGTATGCGCCAGTGTTGGGATAATTACCAAGCCAATTAATAATGCTGAAAGCATAGTAAAGGTCTTCGTAAAAGCGAGAGGTCTGAATAGTTTTCCCTCTGCAGCTTCCATCGCAAATACTGGAAGAAAACTTATGATTGTGGTAGCAAGAGCAGTTATTACAGCAGGTGCCACTTCAATTGTTGCATCATAAACTACATTAAGAAGTTTTTTGCCTCTTGCCCCTATGTTCTGAGACATTTCCGTATGCCGGATTATATTCTCTGTAAAGACTACCCCCACATCAACCATTACACCAATTGCAATTGCAATACCCGATAGAGCAACAATATTTGCATCAACTCCAAATTGCCGCATCGTAATGAATGTAATCAATACTCCAATTGGTAGTAAACTTGAAATAAGGAAAGAAGCTCTAAGATTTAGTACTAGCACAATTACTACCAGAATACTAATTAGCAGTTCCAATGAAATCGCTTCTTCCAAAGTACCAAGGGTTTCCTTAATAAGTCCAGTACGATCATAAAATGGAATAATGGTTACTTTTGATATGGTTCCGTCATCAAGTGTTTTAGATGGTAGTCCAGGTGCTATTTCGGCTATCTTTAATTTTACATTATCAATTGTATGAAGCGGATTTGAACCATATCTAGCTACTACAACTCCTCCAACTGCCTCGGCTCCTCCTTTGTCAAGTCCACCTCGACGAGTAGCCGGTCCAAAATTAACCTTTGCAACATCTTTTATACGAATTGGAACATTATCCCTTACAACTACAACACTTTTTTCAAGATCTTCTAAACTTTTTATGTATCCAATTGCCCTTACTAAATATTCAACTCGGTTAAATTCAATTGTTCTTGCTCCAATATCAAGGTTGCTGTTTTTTACTGCTGCCATAATCTGAGCAATATTAACTCCATGAGCTTTCATTGCCATTGGATCAATATCGACTTGATATTCCTTAACGAATCCACCAATGGAAGCAACCTCTGAAACACCCTTAGCAGATGTTAATGAGTAACGAACATAAAAATCCTGAATGGTTCTTAGTTCATGAGGGTCCCATCCACCTGATGGGTTTCCTTCCTTATCTCTACCTTCCAATGTATACCAGTAGATTTGTCCCAAAGCTGTTGCATCTGGCCCTAATGCTGGACTTACATCTTCAGGTAAAGTTCCAGCAGGTAATGAGTTTAATTTTTCCAGAATCCGCGTACGACTCCAGTAAAATTCTACATCTTCATCAAAAATGATATATATACTTGAAACCCCAAAAATGGAATTGCTTCTAATGGTTTTTACTCCTGGAATACCAAGAAGTGATGTGGTAAGCGGATATGAAATCTGGTCTTCAATATCCTGTGGTGACCTACCAGACCACTCTGTATAAACTATTTGTTGATTTTCTCCAATGTCGGGAATCGCATCAACGGGAACCGGGTCGGAGGGAAGTATTCCTGTATCCCAGCCAAATGGAGATACTATAATTCCCCAGCCGACGAATACTACGAGCACCAAATAGGTAACAAGTTTATTCTCAAGGAAAAAACGGATTGATTTATTAAGCATGTAATTATTTTTTGATTAAAACTCTATTGTACAATAGCAGTAGCATATGAATCTTGAATGGATTCGAGATTCAAATACTTAATAAAGAGTTTTATATCAAAGAAGGTAAGTTTGTAAACTAGAAAGAATAGTTTGAATTGTTAGCGGTGGTGGTTTATGAATAGTATGTGTTATTGTTTTAGTAACAGCTAAACTAACTTGTAATAGATAAGTCAACGTTGGTTTTTCAACAATAAAATTAGAAATATCTACCATTACCACGTTAAAGGAGAAATCGTTCTCTAATTTGATTGTAGTAGTTTCATCATGGCAACATCCAGATGGAATTTCACAACAAGGTTCTGGAGCTACTACTATCGATACCGATTTTAAAGTTGATCCACAATAATGCTTAGAGAAAGTAAATCCCACAGAGGTAACCAAAATTAGGAAAGCGAGTGTAATATGACTTATCTTTTTAAGCATTAAATTGTATTATGATGCAAACATAGTTACTTTACTCCAAATAACTAGTATACAATTTTATATTTGATGTGCACAATTTTGCAGCCATGATATTATATTTCTGATAATGGCAGCCTTACTTTTTTGGTTGTTTTTTTAAATTCGGAAGGCGACAAACCTGTCACATTTTTAAATTGACGTGATAAGTGTTGGCTCGAACTATAATTTAGTTTATGTGCAATTTCGCTAATGCTTAATTCCTCATAAACAAGGAGTTCTTTGGATTTTTCTATCTTTTGGAGTATAAAATACTTCTCAATTGTATATCCTTCTATATCTGAGAATAAACTGCTTAGCGAGGTGTAATTTTGTCCTAGTATTTCTGGCAACAATTCACTTAATCTCCCAATTTTTTCAGGGTCGTTCTGATGATGTACATTGTTTATAATTGCATTTTTAATTTTCTCAATTGTTTGAGTTTTTTTATCATTCAGAATTTCAAAACCCATCTTATTAAGTGACTGATTCAAACTAATTTCATTTTCCGGATCAATGGGATTATTAAGATGAACTGTCCCTAGACTCACTTGTTTATATTCAATATTGAGTTTATTCAGCAAATCTTCTACGGCCATAATACATCGTGGACAAACCATTCCTTTAATATGTAGTATGGAGTTACTCATAATACTATGATTGATTTATTTTTCATGTTTACTTAAATCATGTATTCTATGAAAGGCAATTATTTATATGTTGTTGACAATTACATGATCAACTACTTTCCATAAACTTCATCAATGATATCAGAATACTTTTCATGCACAACCTTACGTTTGAGCTTTTGGGTTGGTGAGAGCATCCCATTATCAGGTGTCCAGTTATCAGCTACAAGTCTGAATTCTTTTACCTGTGCTACCTGATCAAGTTCAGGATTGTATTTATCCATTTCAACCTGATACCTGTCGATGATTCTTTGTTTCTTAATTAGCTCTTCATTATCTCTAAACGATACTTTATGAATGGTGCACCAGTTATGTAAGAACTCAAAATCAGGCACTATTAGTGCAGAAGTGAACTTTTCATTTGCTCCGATTACGATTATCTGTTCAATAAATTGTGATTCTTTGAATAGGTTTTCAACTTGCTGAGGTGCAACATATTTACCACCTGAGAGTTTGAATATCTCTTTTTTACGATCAGTAATGGTCAGCATTCTGTGTTCATCAAATGTACCTATGTCGCCGGTATGAAACCAACCGTCTTTATCAATTGCTTCTTTGGTCAACTCAGGATCTTTGTAATAACCCATCATAAGGTTATCTCCTTTTTCAAGAATTTCACCATCTTCAGCTATTTTAACTTCAAGTTCATCAGGAACAAGACCTACACTTCCAAATCTTACACCCGGATATGATGGCATTGTTGCTGAAATAAGCGGTGATGTTTCGGTTAATCCATAGCCTTCTTGAACAATAATGTTTGCAGCCCAGAATATTCTGGCCAATCGAGGTTGAAGTGCAGCACCTCCTGCGATAACTCCCTTAAGTTCTCCCCCAAGAGCTTCGCGCCATTTGCTGAAAATGAGCTTGTTGGCAATTGCTAATTTGAAATTATATAAAGCACTTCTATTTGCAGGATTTGGATCAAACTTATCTCCAACCCGAACTGCCCAGAAGAATAGCATTTTTTTCACTAATGGCAGTTCCCTACCTTTATTAATAATCTTATCATATACCTTCTCGAAAACTCTTGGAACAGTAATAAAGATATTCACTTTTATTTCACGCATATTTTCACCGATGGTTTCAATATTTTCAGCGTAGTACAAAGTAAGTCCCATGGCTTGCCACAGGTAGTTTCCAACTCGTTCAAGAACATGCGATAATGGTAGAAAACTAAGTGCTCTTTCACCAGGTTTGAGATAGGTAACCACTTTTAAGGCCAGCTTCAAATTACTAACCACATTATTATGAGATAACATAACACCTTTAGAAAGACCCGTTGTTCCTGATGTGTAAAATATTGTTAGTAAGTCACTTGGCTTAACATCATCACGTCGAGTTACCAGTGTTTCTCTATACTCGTTTTCTTTTTCATTCCCAAGGTTAGCAATATCCTGCCAGTTTTTTACTCCTTTAACTTCATCAATTGTGTAAATTTCTTCAAGGTTTGGAGTTTTTTTATAAATGGGAAGAAGCTTATCATAAAGTTCTTTACTTGAAACTATTAATATCCTGGCATCCGAATGTGAAAGTATGTGTAAGAATTCTTTTTCACTGATAGTGGGATAAATTCCAACATGTACACAACCAATTTGTGACATTCCAAAATCGATGAAATTCCATTCGGGACGGTTATTGCTTATTGTAGCAATTTTGTCTCCCTTACTGAAGCCCATGGCTAGCAAGCCATAACTAAAAGCATCTACATTCTTTCTAAATTCATTGGTTGAGAAGTTTTCCCATTTTCCATTACGTTTTACCGATAGAGCTATATCTCTGTTGAAGTTTTCTTCAGCATTGGTAAGGACATCAAAAGTTCTGGTAATATTTGCCATTGGTTGTATTGTTAAGTTGTCCAAAAATATAACTAATTATCGACATGGATAAAACTACCTTTGGGATACCAATGTAATAATGATTACTGCCGTCCGGAAGGTTTATTTCTCATACCTCTGTGTTTCCTTGTGGAATCTCCTCTTTGGTATCTTTTTTTTCTATAATTCCAATGATTGTCCAATCGTTCAATCTGATCTTTATTTAGTATTTCCTTAAGGTCTTCTTTTAATTCAATGTACAATTCCTTTTGGTCTTCATGATAGACATTCATAAGATCGTGATTGTTCTTTGCGTATTCCCTAAAAACTGGACCAAGTTTTTCTCTTTGAGTAGGTGTTGGATCAATAATCCTCATTATCTCTTTACCAAATCCTGTTTTTTCATAGTTACCCTTCATGGTTTCTATTCTGTGGCTTATCAGTCGGCCACTAATTAGAAAGCCAATAATCATCCCTATGATAAGAGTAACAATAAGTAATAATGATATTTTAAGTCGTTTATTCATAATATTAGTTTTAATAATCCAGTGAGGCAAGCACAGGGTTGTCAGGTGAGAAATTAAAGATACCATAGATAGCATCAAGGTCGAAGGAACCTTCAGTTGTATAAATAGTAATTAATAGAATGATAATAGCTGCTACACCTGAAAGCGAAACCCATCTGAAAAGCCTTACAAACTCAGGGAATGAATTGCTGGTGTCTTTTTGATCATCGTCTAATTTACCGATTATACGATCAGAAAATCCGTCATCAAATTTTGGATTGTAATTAGCCATCGAATCCAAGAACTGCTCCATATTTTCAATTTTTTTCATATTACATCCAGTTTAGTTATTATCTGTTTTAGTTTATCCTGTCCACGGGCTAGTCTTGAAAGTACTGTTCCCTGTGGAATATTTAGAATTTCAGCAGTCTCTTTTGTTGAGAATCCCTGTATATGTCGAAGTACAACAACACTTCGAAATTCGGGGTCCAACTTTTTTAGTGATATATTTATTATGTTTTGAATATCTAGTGATTCTTCAGAATTTATAGATGGAAGACTATCATCGTTGATGTTGTTTGTAGTGGTTATCCATCTGCCCGACCTTCGCTTTATTTCATTTAATGAAAGATTAATTGCAATTCTGGCTAGGTATGTACTCAACTTTGAATCACCTTTAAATTTTCCCATTGATTTGTAAAAGCTGATAAACACTTCCTGTCCTATATCATCTGCATCATTTTTATTACCAATCATTGATATTGTAATCTTTGCAACAGTTTCCTGATACCTTTCAACAATAGTTTTAAAGGAAGACATATTGCCTTCAAGAGCACTTACTATGAGCTCAAGATCATCACCAGATTTTAACCTTCCTTTATTCAAGTATTGTTTTATTTTTAGACAATATAAAGATCCGTTTTATTCCCCAGACCTACACTTTTCTATTTTCCACAAAAATAACACGTATTTAAGTTTGTTTATATTTGCTGTGTTTGATGTTAATTAATTATGCATAGAGTTCTACCAACCACCTTACTTCTAGTCCTTACTATAATTACCTACTCCCAGGAAATTGTTAACTCTACAATGATTTGGTCTTCGATGGAAGAACATTGTCAACCATGGGGAAGCACATATTCTACTGATTATTTTAGATTTGATTCGGATACAGTTATTGATGATATTACCTATAAACGTGTATGGATATCTGAAGATGAAGATCATGTAGAATGGAACTTTTATGGAGCTTTTATTCGAGAAGAAAATAATAAGGTTTACTACCGTCAAATGTTTGGAGAAGAGGGCCTTATTTATGATTTCAATCTTGAAATTGGAGATTCTGTTTTGGTAAATAACCCACGGGCAGTTGGTGAAATTTGGTTGTTTCTAGATGAAATTGATTCTGTTGAGACCACCGAAGGTATGCGAGAAAGATGGAAGCTGATGAGCAATGAGTACCCAAATTCTGAATATTGGATTAGAGGCATTGGAAGCCAAACGGGAGTGTTAAATAGCAGTTCTGGAATTTTTGGCGGGTTGTGTGGTTTGTTTACTCTGCTTTGTCAAAAAGAAGATGGTGAACTCTTATATTTAAATCCTGATTATCAGTCATGTTATTTATATACAACGGGACAAAATGAATGGGAAAGAAGATACAATCCAATTGTATTGAGCTATAATAAGTCTCAAAGAAATGTTACTGTTTATGTTGCCGGTAAATCTGAAAAGGATATAGTATTATCGAGTATAACTGGTCAGATAATTTCTAACGTGACCACATCTTTGGAATCAAAAACATTGTCAGTTTTGAATAGTCCATCGGGAATTTATATTATTACTGTTATTCAGGATGGGAACAAATATTCGCAGAAATTTATATTGCAATAATTCCTTAAAACCAACCAAATGCTATCAACAATTCTATTAGTTGCATTCTACCTTTTTACGCCATTATTGATTCTTTATGCTTGTCAGAAGCAATCTTTCTTGAGACGATTGGGAGCAGTTCTAATTGCTTATGGAGTTGGTTTGTTGGCTGGTGTTTCAGGGTTGCTTCCTGAGAATAGCATGGAGGTTCAGGATATTATTACTACCATAACAATTCCTCTGGCTCTTCCTCTAATGTTGTTTTCTTCAGATATTAAGTCATGGTCGAGGTTGGCGGGAAGTACCACCGTATCATTGGTTATTGCTCTTTTTGCAGTTATAAGTTCTGTGATAATTGGATTCTTAATATTCAGAGGTGATGAAATCACAGACCTTTGGAAAGTAGGTGGATTATTAATTGGAGTTTACACTGGTGGTACCCCAAACTTAGCTGCTCTAAAAATAATGCTAAATGTAGATAACGATACCTATATTGTTACGCATGCCTATGATATGATTATCTCGGCAGCATATTTTTTCTTTTTGATAACAATTGGTCAGAAGGTTTTTGGAACTGTATTGCCAAAGTTTAAATCTGGATTGAAAAACAATGACCAAAATGTATTATCTGATTTATCGAAGAATAATATGTGGGGTTTATTTGACAAAAA
>CALCGQ010000268.1 GCA_937901015.1 uncultured Bacteroidota bacterium
AATTCAATTTCATTAGGCCGTGTGGTTTACACTTTTTCTTGACGGGTGTTAACTTTGTATAAAAAGATGAATACTCCATATATTAGTTCCTTCATGGTGCCAATAATTCAATATTTTCAGCACTAAAAAGATGATTTATCTTTTGAAGATAACTAATGTTAATCGAAATATATTTATTGAAAAATAAAATATATATCCATAATTAAATCGCTATTTTAGCCTCTATATATATTAGGAATTTTTCATGAGGAGCCTATTTATGCCTAAAAACAGACTATTACTAATTTGTTTGATATCATTGAGTTCAATAATGGTTCTAAACGGACAAATCAATGACGATCCCTTTGAACAGATGAAGAGTCTTATTTCAACAAATTTAGATTCTGCAATAATTATTGGTGAGCAATTTCTATCGGAAAATAACAATGCTGACTCTATTAAGGCCAAAGCACTTTTTTACCTGGGAGTTTCACACTATTACAGGGGGCAATACCATATAAGCTCAAACTATTATGAATTAGCTATTAACACAAGGTATGCAACAAATAACATTAGGTTTTTAGGCCGATGTTATAATAACCTTGGAATTGTACTTGACTTGAAAGGAGAATATGCGGAGGCCATTGAATTTTATATAAAATCAATGGAAATTGATGACTTATTAGATGATAGCGTCGGTGTGGCGCTTTCCAAAATAAATATAGGCCTATTATATATAAACATGCTACAGCTTGATCAGTCGGATGTATATCTACAAGAAGCAAAACAGTTTTTTTTAAAAGCAAACGATTATAACCATCTTGGTCTTGTATACCACAATATTGCATTGCTTCAAGAGATGCAAAATAAATATGACAGTTCATTTATAAGCTATAATAAGGCAGCAGATTTTTATTTAAAAGCTAATAATAAATATGAATACGTAAATGTTCTGATACATTTGGGTTCCAACTATAAGAATAATGGTGATATTGAAAAAGCATTGGAGAGTATTCTGGAAGCACAAAAGTTAGCTGAGGAACTTGGTTACGATTTCTTTCTACCCCAATCCAATTTAGTTTATTGCGGGATTTTAATTGAAATGGGTGATACTGATGAAGCACGGAAAATAATTAACAATATCAAATCAGTTAATCCTAGATTTGAAAATGAAAAAAGAGCACTCAATCTAATGCTAGTGAACCAAACTGGCAGCTATGCTGAGTTCAAAAATGCGCTTAACAATTACATTAATTACCGCGACTCGGTATTTATACAAGAGAATAACCGCACTGTTAATGAAATAAACCTCAAATATGAAACCGAACAAAAAGAAGCAGAGAATCAGCGATTAAAAAATGAAAACCGCCTCCAGGAATTGGTAATTTTTCGACAAAAGATTTTAGTTTTTGTTGCAATTCTAGTTGCTTTTTTTGCTTTACTTATTCTAGTTTCTGTATTTATATTCAGAAAAAAGAGAAAGGAAAGAATAGCTTTATTAGAGATTAAGAATAAGGAAATTAACGAAAAATCAGAACAGCTGAAAATTTCAAATGAAACAAAGGATAAATTATTTTCAATAATCGCACATGATCTTAGAAGCCCGTTTACTTCATTGCTCGGATTTTCTTCACTTTTAAAAGAGGAAACAGAGAAAGGTAAATTTGAAAATGCTGCAGCTTATTCAATCCATCTTAATGCAACGGCAGTAAATACATACGAATTAATCGATAATCTTCTTAATTGGACCAGATCGCAGCAAAACCACTTGGTTCCAAATCCGGGTTTGATATTATTATCTGACGTGGTAAATGAGATAATTTTATCGTTAAATGCAGTAGCTATAGGGAAACACATTGAGGTTGTTTCACAAATAGAAGAGGATATTGAAGTAATGGTAGATAAAAATATGCTACTAGTAATTTTACGTAATCTTATTGGCAATGCGCTAAAATTCAGTTACAAAGGAGGTAAAGTAATTGTAGATTGTGAAGAAAATAATGAAAATTATATTGTTTCTATTAAGGATAACGGAAAAGGTATGGAAGCATCATTGAGAGACAAGATTTTTTCGGATAATACGGGGGTTAGTTCCATAGGCACTGAAAATGAGCATGGTTCTGGAATAGGGCTAATTCTTGTTAAAGAGTTTGTTAAAAAAATTGATGGTAAAGTTTGGGTCGAAAGCGTTCCTGAAGAAGGCAGTACTTTTAGTTTTACGATTCCAAAAGTGAAGAGTAATAAGGTTTCACATGAAAAACCAATTAACCTATGAGAATTCAATACTTCATTTTCATTCTGGTAGTTATCGTTGGTCTCTATTCTTGTCAAAAAGATGATGACCTTAAAGAAGACACTACGGATACAATTACAATCGATAGTCTCACAGCTAATTATTACTCTGTAATGGCATGGGACACTACAACCATTAATTGTTATGCAACTGGTGACTCATTAACTTATAGTTGGGAATGTGATCACGGTAACTTTAATGGTAGCGGTAACCAAATTAGATATGCAGCTGGTCAGTGTTGCGTTGGTATTAATACCGTAATTTGTTCTGTTTCAAATCATTTCGGAGTTGTCTCTGATGAAATCAAGATAGAAGTAACTCCATATATCCAAAAGTAAAGGAATGAAAAGATATCTAATTCTGGTTATTATTTTTCTGAGCTTTTGTTTTAAAGTAAATGCGCAGTGTTGTTCGGCTGGTAATCCATTTTTTTATGGTGAAATAGCCAGTTTAAGCAAGAAGAATCTACAATTTGTAGCAGGATATAAATTTAGCACTTCTAACATCTATTATGAGGGTAGTAAACCAATTGATATTGATTTTGTTGACAAAGCATATTTTAATTATTTAACATTAC
>CALCGQ010000269.1 GCA_937901015.1 uncultured Bacteroidota bacterium
AGGTTGCGAGTTAAAAATAAAGTTCCTATTTTTGCAGCCCAAAATTTTGAGTAAAAGAAAGAACGTATGTATTTAAGTACTGAAGAGAAAAAAGAAATTTTCGAAAAATATGGTAAAAGCAGCACCGACACTGGTTCAGCTGAAGGGCAGATTGCTCTATTTACTTATAGAATCAAACACCTTACAGGTCATTTGAAAGAAAACAAAAAAGATGTTTTCACTCAGAGATCTTTGATTAGACTTGTTGGTAAAAGAAGAAGACTACTTGATTATTTAAAAGATAAGGATATTGAAAGATATCGTGCTATTATCAAGCAATTAGGTCTAAGAAAATAATAAGCTTAAATAGCTAATGCATGAAAAGGCAATTTACCAATTGCCTTTTTTTGTGTTTTATTAATCACAGTTTTTAATAAATTTAAGAAACATGTCTATCAACCCTATATCAAAAACTTTTGAATTAGCAGATGGAAGATCTATTACAATTGAAACCGGCAAACTTGCTAAGCAAGCTGATGGTTCTGTTGTAGTTAAAATGGGAAAAACAATGCTTCTTGCAACTGTTGTTGCAGCAAATGATGCACGTGAAGATGTTGACTTCCTACCACTAAGTGTTGACTATAAAGAAAAATATGCTGCTGCAGGAAAATTCCCAGGTGGTTTTTTCAAACGTGAAGCACGACCATCAGAGTATGAAATTCTTATTTCTCGGTTAGTCGACAGAGCACTAAGACCATTGTTCCCTGCAGATTTTCACGCAGAAACACAAATGCTAATTCAGCTAATTTCTGTTGAAGAAGATGTTGCTCCTGATGCATTGGCAGCACTTGCTGCATCTGCTGCACTATGCGTAAGTGATATTCCATTTAATGGTCCTATATCAGAAGTTCGTGTTGCTAGAATTAATGGTGAGTTTGTGGTAAACCCAACATTATCCGCATTGGAAGAAGCTGATATTGAACTTATTGTTGCCGCCTCTATGGACAACATAATGATGGTTGAAGGCGAGATGAAAGAGGTTAGTGAAGCTGAAATGCTTGAAGGTATTAAAGTTGCACATGAAGCCATCAAAATCCAATGTCAAGCACAGATTGATTTGGCAGCAATGGTTGAAAAAGCAGCTACCAAGCGTGAATACTGTCATGAAAAAAATGACGAAGATCTAAAAGTAAAAGTAAAAGAAGCTACTTACCAAGCTTGCTATGATATAGCAAAAGAAGGTAATGCTGACAAACATGCTCGTTCAGATGCTTTCAAAGCAGTTCGTGAAGAATTCCTTGAAACATACGAAGAAGAAGAAAGAGCAGCAGTTACAGGTTTAGTGAAAAGATATTTCCACGATGTTGAGAAAGAAGCTGTACGTGATGCCATGTTAAATGAAAACATTCGTTTAGATGGTAGAGCTATGAATCAGATTCGTCCAATATGGACAGAAATTGATTACCTTCCTTCTGCACACGGTTCTGCAATTTTCACAAGAGGAGAAACTCAATCACTTGTAACAGTGACTTTGGGAAGCAAACTTAATGAACAAAAAGTTGACGGTGCTGTAATCTCTGGAAACAGAAACTTCATGCTTCATTATAACTTCCCTCCATTCTCAACTGGCGAAGTTAAACGTATGATGGGTGTTAGCCGTAGAGAAGTAGGTCATGGTAACCTTGCTGAACGTGCATTAAAAATTGTTATACCTCAAGGTGAAGCTAATCCTTATACCATTAGAGTTGTAAGTGACATTCTTGAATCAAACGGTTCTTCATCAATGGCTTCTGTATGTGGCGGAACTCTTGCTCTTATGGATGCAGGTATTAAAATCACAAAGCCAGTTGCTGGTATTGCAATGGGATTAATTTCTGATCACAATTCTGATAAATACGTTGTATTATCTGATATCCTTGGTGATGAAGATCACTTAGGTGATATGGATTTCAAAGTAACCGGAACAAGAGATGGTATCACAGCTTGTCAAATGGATATCAAAGTTGATGGCCTTTCTTACTCAATCTTAGAAGAAGCTCTTGAGCAAGCACGTCAGGGTAGAATTCATATTCTTGGTGAAATGGCTAAGACCATTGAGAAACCAAGAGAAGACTATAAAGAAAATGCACCTCGAATCGAGAAGATGATTATCGAGAAAGAATTCATTGGTGCAGTAATTGGACCTGGTGGAAAAGTTATTCAGGAAATTCAAAAAGAAACTGGCGCTACAATTGTTATTGAAGAGGTAGACGAAAAAGGTATCATTGACATCATGGCAGATAACAAAACTGCAATTGATGCCGCTAAAGAATGGATCGGTGGAATTACTGCTGTACCTGAATTAGACAAAACTTACTTTGGTAAAGTAAAAAGTATTGTTGCATTTGGTGCTTTTGTAGAAATTCTTCCTGGTAAAGATGGATTATTACACATCTCTGAAATAGATCATAAACGTATTGAAAACGTGGAAGATGTATTACATCAAGGTGATAAAATAAAAGTGAAACTCATTGGTATTGACCCAAGGTCAGGCAAACTAAAATTATCTCGCAAGGCTCTTATTGAAAAGCCTAATAAAGGGGAATAATTTCGGTAACCTTTGAATCACTTAAACGTATAAGACTCAGTATAAAGTTAAAAGAATATGAGGCAACTTAAGATTACTAAGCAGGTAACAAATCGCGAAACCGCGTCACTTGATAAATATTTACAAGAGATCGGCAAGGTTGATTTGATAACTGCTGAACAAGAAGTTGAACTTGCACGTAGAATTAAACAAGGAGATCGTATTGCTCTTGAGAAATTAACTAAGGCAAACTTAAGGTTTGTTGTTTCTGTATCAAAGCAGTATCAAAATCAGGGACTTAGCCTACCAGATTTAATTAATGAAGGTAACTTAGGTCTTATAAAAGCAGCACAAAGATTTGATGAAACTAGAGGTTTCAAATTTATCTCTTACGCTGTGTGGTGGATTCGTCAGTCAATTCTTCAAGCTCTTGCTGAGCAATCAAGAATTGTGAGATTACCACTGAATAAGATTGGATCAATTAACAAAATCAATAAGGCTGCTGCCCGTCTTGAACAATCATTTGAAAGAGAGCCAAATCAACAAGAGATTGCTGGTGAACTTGAAATGACCGAGAATGAGGTAAAAGAATCGCAACGTAATGCCGGTCGTCATGTATCAATGGATGCTCCACTGATTCAAGATGAAGACAATACAATGTATGATGTACTTCGCAGCGACGAAGGTCCAACTCCTGAAACTGGTTTATTATACGAGTCGCTCCGTAAGGAAATTGACCGAGCAGTTCAAACTCTAACTCAACGCGAAGCAGATGTTGTCAAACTTTATTTTGGTTTAGGCGAAGGTCACCCAATGACACTTGAAGAAATTGGTGAAAGATTCGACTTAACACGTGAACGAGTTCGACAAATAAAAGAAAAAGCCATTCGAAGGCTGAAACATACATCCAGAAGTAAGATTCTTAAATCATACTTAGGATAACAACATTTAAAGCGCTGGCAATTTGCCGGCGCTTTTTTTTTACTTTTGTAAAAAATCATCATATGAATAAAATGATTGCACCTTCCCTACTGTCCGCTGATTTTACTAATCTGAAAGCAGATATTGAAATGGTAAACAATAGCCAAGCCCATTGGTTTCATCTGGATGTTATGGATGGCGTTTTTGTTCCAAACATCAGCTTCGGAATGCCAGTTATTAAAGCAGTAAAAAAACTTGCAACCAAACCTTTAGATGTTCACCTTATGATCGTTCAACCCGAGAGGTTTATCAGTGACTTCAAAAAGGCTGGTGCAGACATTCTAACTGTTCATTATGAAGCAAGTACACATTTACATCGTACCATTGCTGAAATAAAAAAAGAAGGTATGAAAGCGGGTGTAGTTCTAAATCCACACACACCAATAAATGTACTTGTTGATATTATTTGTGATCTAGATGTTGTACTCCTTATGTCAGTAAACCCTGGCTTTGGTGGTCAAAAATTCATTGAAAATACTTATAATAAAATAAGTAAATTAAAGAATCTTATTGTGAAAAATAACTGCAATACTCTCATTGAGGTTGATGGAGGTGTTACCATTGAGAATTCAACGAAACTATTTGAGGCAGGAGCAGATGTATTGGTAGCCGGAAATACTGTTTTCAGTTCCGATAATCCAATATTAACAATTCAGAAATTATCTACTCCATAACAAGTAATATTTAATTTGCTTCTCACATGTACCCATATTTTAGATTAGTTAGACTTTTTACTAAGAATAGCTCCAAAAGAAAACTTGATATTGGAGAAAAGGGCATTCTTAAGATGAAAGTTTGTCTGGTAGACATTGATCCATTTATGGAACTTAACAATGGAAGGCATCTTACTATGATGGACTTTGGAAGATTTGATCTGGCCATTAGAAGTGGATTAGTTAGAGTGATAAAGAAAAAAAATTGGGGACTGGTAGTTGCAGGTGCAAGTGTAAGATACAGACATCGACTTAAATTATGGCAAAAATATGAACTTCATTCCCAAATAGTGGGGTATGATGATAAGTGGTTTTACTTCCATCAAAAGACAATTAGAGATGGTAAGATCCATTCAGCCGCACTTATCAGAACCGCAGTAACATCAAGTAAAGGAATTGTAAAGAGCAATGAAGTTCTAACAGCAATGGGTTACAAAAACATTAGTTATAATGTTCCAGAATGGGTATTAGCTTGGGCAGATGCTGATGAACTCAGACCTTGGGAATCGTAGCCATTGAATCTATTTTCCAAACAATAGTTTTTCTTTCTTAATACTGTAAAATCTTCTCAATTACAACGATTATCGCCTAAAGTAAGTATTGTAACTGTGCATAAATCATTATTTTTTGATCACAACCAGTATCCAAATAATAAGTTTCTTTTAATAACTTTGCTCCAAACAAAAAATCACACTATGAACACAGAAATATTAGACCTAGAACCAAAAATAGTTTGGGAGTACTTTAAAGAAGTGCTAGAAATCCCACGTCCATCAAAAAAGGAAGAAAAAATAATAGCCTATCTACTAAAGTTTGGTAAAGATCAGAACCTTGAAACTCTTCAGGATGAGATCGGTAATATCCTTATTAGAAAGCAAGCAACCCCAGGAATGGAAAATAAGAAGTGGGTTGTTATGCAGAGTCATATTGATATGGTTTGTGAGAAAAATAGCGATAAAGTATTTGATTTCGATAATGACCCCATCGAATCACTAATTGAGGGAGATTGGGTAACAGCAAATGATACAACTCTTGGTGCAGATGATGGAATTGGTATTGCTGCTCAATTGGCAATTTTAGCATCTAAAGATATCGAACATGGTCCCATTGAATGTTTATTTACCATTGACGAAGAAACAGGACTAACGGGAGCATTTGGACTTCAACCCGGATTTCTAAAGAGTAGCATCCTGCTAAATCTTGATTCTGAAGATGAAGGACAACTTTTCATTGGATGTGCAGGTGGTCAGGATACACAAGCATGGTTACCTTTTGACTATGAGGAGTCACCCGAAAATCATAGAGCATTTAAAATAATGGTGAGTGGATTAAAAGGTGGCCATTCAGGTGATGAAATTGACAAAGGGCATGCCAATGCAAATAAAATCCTCAATAGGTTTCTATGGTGTAAAAAAGATAAATTCGAATTAAAACTCAATGTTTTCGATGGAGGTAATCTCCGCAATGCAATCCCTAGAGAGGCTTATGCTATTGTTCTTGTACCCATTGGGAAAGAAGGCGATCTAGCAGAAGCTGTAAGTATATTTAAGGATATGAGCAGAAATGAGTTTAGCATAACAGAACCTGATTTAAATATAACAATATCGTCAGTTGATACACCAGAAGTAATAATTGATAATGAGTCGTTTAATGAACTTGTAAATGCAGTTTATGGTTGCCCTCATGGAGTAATAGCCATGTCACAAAGTATCGAAAATTTCGTCGAGACTTCAACTAATCTTGCATCAGTAAAGTTTCTTGAAGATGAGATTTTAATCACTACAAGTCAGCGTAGTTCTGTCGAATCTGAAAAACAAGATATCACAAATATGGTAACCAGTGTTTTCAGACTAGCAGGTGCCAGAACTGAAACTAGTGATGGATATCCTGGGTGGTCTCCAAACCCAAAATCGGAAATTATGAATATTACTGTTGATTCATACAAGAAACTATTTAATACGGATCCTGAAGTATTAGCTATTCATGCTGGTTTGGAATGTGGTCTAATTGGGGACAAATATCCTGAAATGGATATGATTTCTTTTGGACCAACTATCAAGAGAGCTCATTCACCGGAGGAGAAAATCGAAATTAGTACTGTGGTAAAATTCTGGGATCTAACCTTAGATATCCTTAAGAACATTCCGAACAAATAAAATAGTCTTGGAGGTCAGTTTATAAGTTATTAAATCAACTAATAAACTGACCTTCTTCTTATTTTACAATAAAGAGCCAGTGGTTTTTTTGACTATATTTGGATTATAATCTAAACCTTTCTTTGTGAAAAAAATTGTTATTCTTGGTGGAGGCTTTGCTGGAGTTGAAGCAGCAATTAAGCTCAAAAAATTTGGTTACGACGTAACTTTGGTTAGCAATCGAAGCTACTTATTTGTTTATCCCATTTCTATTTGGATTCCTGTCAATAAAAAGAAATTCGAGGATGTTACTATTCCTCTTTCTAAACTTAGTAGAGTACATGGTTTTAACTTAATTATTGATGATGTAGTTAGTATATCATCAAATAACAACAGTGTTAAACTTGTTAGTCAGGTAATTAATTATGACTATCTGATTATTGCAATGGGCATGTCGAAAGTACAAAACAAAGGAATTGAAAATACCTTATCAATTTGTGGTAACCCCACAGAATCAATTGCAATCAAAGATCGCCTTGAAGAACTAGTACAAAAAGGAAGTGGTAAAATAGCCATTGGATTTGGTGGCAATCCTAAGGATTCAACAGCAACTGCCGTTAGAGGCGGTCCTGCTTTTGAACTACTTTTCAACATTAGCAATTACCTGAAGAAAAAAGGAGTTAGAAATAATTTTGAGATTACATTTTTTGCTCCCATGAATGAACCCGGCAAAAAAATGGGAAAAAATGCCTTTGGTAAACTTGATTCAATGTTTAAGAGATATAACATTAAATCAAAGATTGGCATAAAAATTAAAGAGTTTTCAAAAGATGCTGTAATATTCGAAGATGACACAAGTCTTTCAAGCGACTTGATAGTATTTATTTCTGGCGGTAAGGGGCATTCGGTTGTTGCAAATTCTAATCTACCACTAAACGAGGCCGGTTTTATTCGAATCAACAATCATTGCAAAGTTGATAATATCGATAATATTTATGCCATTGGCGATGTAAGTGCACTGGAAGGACCTCCATGGGCTGCAAAACAAGGTCACATTGCTGAAGTAATGGCTGATGTTGCAGTAACAAACATTCACAATAGTATAATAAATGTAAGTAAACGAATTGGTTATCAAAAGCATCTGAATATTATTTGCGTGATGGACACCGGTGATGGTGCTGCTTTTGTATATAGAAAAGGAAATTTTGATATGATAGTACCAATGCCAATTATTGGACATTGGCTGAAGAAGGGTTGGGGTATGTATTATATTAACTCTAAACTTGGCAGATTCCCAAGAATCCCCGGCATGTAATTATTTAGGTTAGGCACTAATACCCCTTCTAATTAAATGCCCTATTACCATTGACTAT
>CALCGQ010000270.1 GCA_937901015.1 uncultured Bacteroidota bacterium
TTTTAAGTCACAATATCAGAAGATTAAGTAGGTAATACAATTGTAAATGTACTTCATTCTCCTTCCTTACTATCTGCAATTATTGTGCCTTTATGGATATTGAATACTTCTTAGCAAATCATCACTTGCTATCTCTTTCTGATTTTGATATTTCCCCATAGTATAATAAGATGTAATTAGAAAGAAAAATTAACTTTGATAGTTAGTTAATTCAAAGTAATTAATGTTTAGAAAAAAAACTACAATAAATCTTCAAGGAGGTCTTAGTATTAAACCGGTTGAATTGCTATATATTATTGCTTTTAATAACAATGAGTTTCTCTCTGGTCATCTCTTTCATGGAATGAGGTATGCCACCTGTGCCAATACCTGAGCTATCTTTACCGCCGAAAGGCATCCAATCCACTCTAAAAGCAGTATGATCGTTTACCATAACAGCGGAGGCATTAATACCCTTAACTACATTCATTGCCGTATCAATATTTCTTGTGAATACAGCTGCCTGAAATGCCATTGGAAGTGAATTTGATTTTTTGATGGCATGATCAATATTGTCATATGTATAGATGCATAAAACTGGTCCAAATACTTCTTCAGTTGAAACTTTAGATTCATCTGATGGGTCTAAGATTACCGTTGGCTCGTAGCAGCTTTCAGATATTCTACCACCACCGCAAAGAATTTTTCCTCCCTGTGCTTCTGCTTCTCTTACCCATTGATCAACTCTGTCTACTTCTTTAGGAAGAATTAGTGGCCCAACTTCAGTTTTTTTGGACATTGGATCTCCTACTACTAATTTAGCTGCTAATTTGGAAAGTTCAATGGCAACCTTGTTCACAATACTCTCATGGACAAATACCCTTTGAACAGAAACACATACTTGTCCTGCATGGTAGAATCCACCTTTTAGCAGGGAAGGGATAAGTTCATTAATATCAGCATCAGGCTCTACAATAACAGGAGCAACACCACCATGTTCTAAAGCACATCTGGTTCCCGGAGAAAGTTTAGATCGCAGCATCCAACCCACTTTTGCAGAGCCAATGAATGACAAGTAATTTACGCGTTTATCCGTTGCTAGTCTTTCTGCATTCTCATCATCACAAATAATACACTGGCACCAACCATCTGGTAGACCCGCCTCTTTGAGTATCTTCATAAACTCTATACAAGATAAAGGTGTAGTAAGAGCAGGCTTTATTATTACGGGAGCACCAGCTGCTATAGCGGTAACGGTTTGATGAATAATAAGGTTTAAAGGATGGTTGAATGCGCTTATTGAGACGACTACGCCAATGGGCTCACGTATTGTAAAAGCAATTCGATTGCTTGAGGCTTCAGTTTGCCCCATTGGAATTTGCTCTCCAGATATATTTCCAATTTGTTCAATTGCAATCTTAACTCCATTTATTGCCCGCATAACCTCCACCAACGAATCCATATATGGTTTACCACCTTCCTCAGCCGCAGTCAAGGTTAGTTCCTCTTTCTTATTATCCATTATGGCGGAAACATTTTCTAATATGTCAATGCGTTGCCAAGCAGGTAGCCATCCGGATTTATCTGTAGCTAGGTCATGGGCTGTTTTTAGAGCTGTTTCTACCTCTTCGGCGCCATCTATGGGGATTTCTTTAATGAGATGAAAATCATAGGGTGATAGGATATTTACCATTTTCTTAATGTATTTGTGATTAGCAATGGATTAAAAGTTCTTTGTTAATCAACATTTAAAGTACGAAATTAGTTAATTTTGTTGTTGATAATTCTGTGGAATGAATATTGAAAAAGTTAAAAATATCGATAATCTTATAGTGGTGGGCGATAGGGTATTAGTGAAACCTGTGAGTGAGTCTAATAAATCCAGAGGAGGATTACTTTTGCCACCTGGTTATAAAGAAAAGGAGGAAATACAAAGTGGCTATGTTGTTAAAACAGGTCCTGGTTATCCCATACCTTTGCCATCTGATGATTTTGATGAACCATGGAAAAGGAAAGAAGACAAGCAAGAGTATATCCCACTGCAAGCTAGGTTAGGTGATCTAGCTATTTTTTTAAAGAAGGGAGCTGTTGAATTTCAATACCACAACCAGAAATACTATATTGTATCACAGCATTCCATACTCCTTCTTGAAAGAGATGATCTAGGTGAGGAGTAGATCTAGGAAAACAAACAAAACTTCTTTTTTTATAAATACTTTTTATCTTTGCCGCTTGGAATAAGTCTAAATAAGGATATTAAAACTATAACATAATGTCATATAATCTGTTAAAAGGAAAACGAGGAATCATTTTTGGTGCACTGGATGAAAAGTCAATTGCTTGGAAGGTTGCAGAGAAAGCAGTTGAAGAAGGCGCAATCATTACATTAAGTAATACACCCACTGCGCTTCGTTTTGGTCAAATTAATGCATTGGCAGAAAAATGTAATGCTGAAGTAATTCCCGCAGATGCTACTAATATAAAGGATCTAACTCATGTTTTCGAGAGGTCGATGGAAGTTTTGGGAGGTAAGATCGACTTTGTACTTCATTCGATTGGAATGTCGTTAAACGTTAGAAAAAAACGTGTTTATAATGATCTTGATTATAATTTCCTAAATAAAACTCTTGATATAAGTGCTGTATCCTTTCATAAAGTACTTCAGGTTGCCTTTAAACTTGATGCTATAAATAAGTGGGGTTCTGTTGTGGCTTTATCATATATTGCTGCTCAACGCACTCTATATGGTTATAACGATATGGCAGATGCTAAAGCTTTACTTGAGTCGATTGCACGTAGCTTTGGATATATTTACGGACGTGAACGTCGTATTCGTGTAAACACTATTTCACAGTCGCCAACAATGACTACGGCTGGTTCTGGTGTAAAAGGAGTCGGAAGTCTACTTGATTTCACAGAGCGTATGTCGCCACTTGGTAATGCAGATGCTTCAGAATGTGCTGATTACTGCGTTACATTATTTTCAGATCTTACCAGAAAAGTCACCATGCAGAATCTATTCCACGATGGTGGATTTTCAAATATGGGTATGAGCATGAGAGCTATGCATGTTTATGATCAAAACCTTGAATCCAAAATGAAGGAATTAGAAGACCAGGAAGATTAATCTTCAATCTTTATCATATTTTTTCTAAACAGATATAACTTGTAGGCAATATAAATTATTCCTGCTGAAATAAGAATGAATGTGCCATTTCCAATTGGTGCACCACCACCTACAGGAGGTCCCCCTCCAGTAGGATCAACACCAGGATTCGGAGGGTCAGTTCCCGCATATAGTTCTACTGAAAAACAAACCATAACAATCATAATAGCTGCGGTTATTATTAGTTTCTTTGACTGTTCCATTATTAATTATTTAATTAGTAGTTTTTTAGTCTGAACTTCTCTATCGTTGCTTATTATTGCTATATAGGTACCTGGTATTAGATTCAGATTAAATACTTGTTTTGTGTTCCTATTGAGTTTCTCTTCAAAATGAACTCGACCAAGTAAGTCAAATACTTTTAGGGTGCCCTCAGGATATTCACCCTGTGTATTCTCTACTATGATACTATTACCGATTGCATATATGAGATTATCATGTACTTCATCATAGATTGTAATTCCAACTGTATTTTTATCAATGTGTAGTATAAATCGATTTGGATCATCACTGGGAGAAGAAAAGTAGGTATATATTGAATCAGTTTTAAGATTTATAATGTAGTTCTCCTTGATATCTTCCAGACTAATGGTCACTTCTTCGTTAAAACTATCAACACCGCCTACAACAATGGTATGAACTTCTGGACTTCCAGCAATAAAACCCAATGGTACATCAACTTTGTGATTAACTGTCGGTAAATGATTTACAGATAGAATATCATCTTCTGTTAAACTATAAAACTGTGGTGCACTGTTGATTCCATATAGTTTATAGGCATCATAGAGATTGTCGAAACCAGCTGTTGCCATATCATTTATATTTACGATCAGTTCATCCGAATAACTTGATGAATGTACAGTCAGGCTAATGCTCTCGTTGGTAGTATTTGTATTTCTAAAAGCCTGAGAGTTGTGAATCCGTGAAGATTGTGGAATCGTTAAAGCTGGTCCTGCATCATTTGCATGTACAAAAAATCCCTGCGCAGAGGCAATATACTGTGTCCCTCCATTTGTACCTTGTCCATCACCGGATGGATTATAAGTTGCATACTGAGTGCCAGTCCAGAAATATATTGTATTGTCAATGTTCGTCATAGAAAAGTCAGGGTTTGGATTATTTTCAGTTCCCCAGTCGATTGCTGATGGAAATGAGTTTCCGACAAGGTTCCAGCCAGTTGACTCTGGATTACCGGATAGTGATAGACCTGGATTATAATTGCCAGTATTCATTATACCCTTAAACTCCAATGTAACATCTCCGGTTGTTCCACTGCTGGCCCATGTTTTATAACCAGCTCCTGCAAGTAAATCTTCAGTGGTTGATGTAACTGTTATCCATGAACTACTTGGTTCATCCCAATAGTCTAACCACAACCCAGTGAATATGCCAGTTTTCCCGTTTGAGATAGGTGAACTTATATAATGCCATTGATCAGCACTTATAAACTTCTCTACTGTAACTTCTCCACCTATTGTTATGGTTCCATCATCGATAAATGATCCATAACCAGTTCCATCGGATTCAAGTACTAGGTCACCATCTACACTCAAACTCTCTCCGGAATTGATTGTCACTGAAGCTGTTGGGACAACAGTAATATCATATGTTTTACCGCTCATGTCTACTGCAACAGTACCACTTTCTATTATTGCATTTGTAATCTCATATGGCACACCATTTGACCAATATTGATCTTCAGACCAATTTCCATTTCCATTCCAGATGGTTGTTATACTTCCAGGGTCCTCAACAAGTTTGTAAAAGCCTGTGGTTGTTCCCAATAAGGTTGAACCAGTTTCTAAATCTGGCACAAATTCTCCAGGTAAACCATTAAAAACAGTTGTTGATGAGTTTAGTACGGTATTTACTCTGAATACATTTCTTCTTGCGGCTACTGTTACAATTTGAGGATTGGTTAGCTTCACTAGACATGATGAGAAAGCACCATGACCACTAACATTTAAGTATGACATAGTTGTACCACCATCCAATGATTTACAAAAAGCATAGTCAAGATTTTGACCGGAGGCAATATAAAGAACCTCATTACTGTCAGCATCAGGATGTATATCTAAATCGTAGATGGGCATAGTAGTTGTCCCTCCATTAAGACCTGTAGGACCATAATTTACAAAGGACCATGATGCTCCATAATCATCAGATTTCCATATCTGCCCGTCTTCCTTTGGGTAGTTCATATCCCAATATCCACAGCTGACATATATTATAGTATCACCAACGCCTCCTCGTCCTACAACGGTAGCTGTTCCCTGTTCAAAGTCTACACTTGTTCCAGACCCATCCACATCTGAAGGATTTGATTTTGTCCAATTTGTTCCTCCATCATAACTCATCCATATATTACCATAATCATTAGAAGCATTTGGAAGAACATTTGAACCAGTACCAGTTACAGCTACAATTGTATCTGAATTTATAAATTTTACGTCCATTACCTTATTATCATATTGCGGTGATACATCCCAGTCGGAGGGTGACACCAATGAGAATCCGGTAGGACCAGTTGTGGAAACATAGAACCCATTATCAGCACCTACGATAACATGATTGTCATCATTAGGGTCGATGGCAACACTAGTTACTCCTCCATCACCACCTACTCCAGAAATGGGGAAATCCCCGTAGGGAGACTTCCATTGATCTACACCTGTTACGGCAGGGTTTTGATATGCAGTAGTATATCCTAAACCTGCTTTGGTTGATACGTAATATAGGTTTGTGTTTCTTTGAGCAATCTTTGTTATCCTAACCGCGGCATGACCTGCATTATCAGGTTTAGTAAATGCTCCAGAGACCCCTGTGGTACTTATCATTGGGCCTTTATTTTTAGATCCAACAACATAATTGGTATTTTGAGGATGTGTAGCAGTTGCATTATCAGGTAACATTCCCGAACTCCAAGTGGTACCAAGATCATCGGAACTACTTACTCCTGGGAAAGACAATCTTAAACCGTTACTGCTTGGCATAAGAGAGACCCAATCAGGATTGTAATCTGCATTTTGTAGTGGCCAGTTAGTTCCTGACACAGGGGTTATGTCTGTCCAGTTTGATCCACCATCATATGTTCTGTATATATGAACTGTTTGATTTATTATGTGTTTGAATGATCCTACAATTGTATCTAGAGAAGTGTCAGCAGGATGAATAAACGCTTTTTGAAACCCAAAAAGTACACCGGGCCCGGTTATTGCACTTATTGTGGATCCATCAAAACTATATAGATTTCCATATTGATTTCCTGATTGTGCACCAATGGTAAGAATAGGATATCCAGTTTCATCACTTGAGGCAGCAAGCCATAGTACGTTGGTATTTAAACCAACAACGGATGATGTGTCCATGTCCACAACAATATTGTGCATACCATAGGTGCTGGTATCGTTAATTCTAACAATTTTTCCTCCGAGACCGGTATAATACCATGAATCAGTAAGTGCTATGGCATTTGGGCCATCGTTTTTATTGTGTGTAGGATCGATACTATTGAGAAGGTATCCGTCGATGGCAGTTCTGAATGTTCCACTGTCACCATCTATGAAACTTATGACAGAGCTTCTAAGGGTACCACCTGACTCAGAAGTTAGCACACCTACCCATCCATTCCAATTAGTTATTACACGATTGGCTCCACCTCCCCATCCACGTCTATCCATTCCTGTTGTATATTCAAGTGAATCAACGGGAAAAGGTTGAATCCAGGTTCCAAGGGTATCATCTGTATAGAAAACACTAGCAGGAGTTTCCACAGCCGAAAATAAACGATTTGTTGAATATGCCCAGCTAAAGTCACGACTGGCACCACCATATAAACCAAGGTTAATTACTTCTCCACTTTGAGCATTTGATTCAAAACAAAAAATAGTTAATGTTATTAGAATTATTAGTTTGCCAATTTTTGAAAATTGGTTTTTTACTTTAGTGTAGTTATTTATCTCCATTTTTCTTATTTTTACATGACTATTATTAACTAGTTGGTATTCGCAATCTGTGACCAAAAATATTGTAGATAATAGGTGCGCGCAACCACCCTTGAGTAAACGGTAACTATAAATTATTATACGGTCCGTTATTTAGGTATTGCGGTACTAAAATAGTAAAAATGATTTTATGACATTTATGATGATTGTACCAAGGATGATTAAAATGCAGATAATTATTCTGTTATCCATATTTCCCTTTTATGTTAACGCACAACAATCAATAGTTGATAGTTTAAAAAATATAGTTGAAAATGCAATTTTGAATCCGAAACCAAATAAATCTGATATTAAAGCTGCAATTAAACTGTCGGATTATTATTCTAAGGTCTCATTTGATACTGCTAAATATTATGGGTTTGCAGCATATGATATTTCTACCACTGTTGGAAACGATACAGGTATTGCTGTTTCTTTAAATTCAATTGGAATGATGTATCAGATATGTGGATATTTCGATAGTGCTTTTCCGTATTTGGACTCTGCAATGGCAATGTTTATTTCATTTGGTGATAGTACAGGGCTGGTTTTTGTTCGAAATAATCTTGCAGTAGCAATGATGCGAAAGGGAAATTACACTGAGGCATTAAAGTATTACCAAGAAAACTTAGATATCGCTAAGAGCCGTAATGAACTTGAGAATATGATATTGTCATATAATAATATGGGAATCACTTATTTTGACTGGAAAAAATATGATCAGGCCTTGCAAAACTACCAATTAGCTTTGGATGTGTTGAGCGAAATGGGTGAGAAAGAAAGAACTGGTCCAGTGTACAATAATATTGGGGAGGCATATTTAGATATGGGTAATGCAGACTCGGCACTTTATTATTTCAAAATGGCATTGGAGGTGAATCAGGAATTTGGTAAAAAAAGATCAATCCTAATATCATTGACAAACATTGGAAATATATACCATCTAAATAAAGACTATAATAATACTTTGAAATATTATAATGAGGCCCTTAGTATCAGTCAAAGTATTCCTGATAAGGTGAATACAGCTTTGATAAATATAAAACTGGGTAAAGCGTATAATTCAGTTGGTAATTATTCCTTGGCACATGATTATCTTATGCTGGGGCTTAACATGTCGTTGGATGATGAAATGATGAATTCTGTTTTGGACGCATATGAAGGACTTGTTGAAAATTATCGTGGTTTAAACAATGCTGATAAAGTCTATGAATATGGAATGTTGTATATAGGCCTGAAAGACAGTTTGTTTGGGGAGTCGAGTTTAAATAAAATAAGCGAATTAGAAACCAAGTATAAAACAGTTGAAAAGGAGAAAGAAATTGTTGTTCTTAGAAGTGAACAACAGGTAAAAGATCTTGAAATAGAGCTGCAAAAAAACCTAAAATATACACTGGCAATTCTATTAGTAGTAATACTGTTAGCATCATTACTGGTCTTCAACAGGTATAAACTAAAAAAGGAAAAAGAGAAGTCTGAAATTGAAAAAGCTAGAATTAAAATAGAACAAAGACTACTTCATTCTCAGATGAATCCCCATTTTATATTTAACTCGCTTAACTCAATAAATAGTTTTATTGGAGATAATAATAGTCGGGAAGCACAAATATATCTTACGAAGTTTGCCCGGTTAATGAGGTTAATATTGGAAAATTCTCGTAAAACTACTGTTGCACTTGAAGATGAAATGCAAGCTCTCAAAATCAATCTAGAACTGGAGCAGTTGAGATTTGATGGTAGGTTTGATTTTGATTTCCAGATTGAAGATAGTATTGACATGACCGATATTTATATCCCTCCAATGTTGATACAACCTTTTGTTGAAAATGCCATTAAACACGGAATTAAAGGACGCGAAGGTAAAGGGTTAATAATTATTTCCATAGAAATTCAATCAGATTTATTGATTTGTACAGTTGAAGATAATGGTGTTGGTAGAGATATTACAATGAAGGATAGAAGTATGTCCTCAGATCATATATCTCTGGGAACACAGGTAACGATGGAACGTATGGAGATCCTTAAACATGAAAAGAAAACAGAGGTAGGCGTTGAAATTGTAGATTTGAAAAATGAGAATGACATTGGGATTGGAACAAAAGTAATATTGAAATTACCATTTGAAGAGGAATAATAATAATTGTATGAGAATAAGAGCCATAATTATAGATGATGAACTTCGAGCACGAACTTACCTGAGAGGGATTCTTGAAGATCAATTTAAGGAAGTTGAGATAATAGGTGAAGCTGATGGTGTGGAAGCCGGTTATCAGTTAATCGAATCACAGTCACCTGATCTAATATTCCTGGATGTTCAGATGCAAGATGGTACAGGTTTTGATTTGCTAACTAAAATTGACAGATCATTGTATAATGTGATTTTTGTTTCAGCATATGATAAATTCGCCATAACAGCCATAAAATTTAGTGCTGTGGACTATCTACTTAAGTCGGTTGAGACATCCGACCTAAAAGATGCATTAAATAAAATAACGCAGACTAGTTCATCGGATGATGTACAAAAGAAATTGGATTTATTGTTAAGCAATATTAATAAGGTTGATAAAATTGCACTTCCATCATTAAATGGAATCGAGTTTGTTAAGCTTGAGGATATAATTAGGTGCGAGTCAGATAATAATTATACAGTTTTCTACCTCAGGTCGAAGGAGAAGATAGTTGTTTCTAAGACACTTAAAGAGTATGAAGATATGCTTGAAAGCAAAGGGTTTTTCAGAACTCATAAATCACATATAGTTAATTTGGCTTATTTGAAGAAATATATTAAAGGAGAAGGTGGTATTGTAGTCATGGAAGATGGCTCTGAAGTAGCAGTGTCAAGAAGGCGGAAAGAGGAGTTTATGGAAGTGCTTAGTAATTTTATTTAATAGTTTTTTCTGATTCCTATCTAAATTTAATAGTTTTTTATATTTTTGCACCCTCAAAATTTTACAAGGAATAGTATTGTTCAAAGCAAATTTTCCAAGTTTATTTGAGAATATTGTTAGAAGGCGTGGTAGCTCAGTTGGTTAGAGCGTCGGATTCATAACCCGGAGGTCCCCAGTTCAATTCTGGGTCACGCCACATCAAAACCCATCATTTTTATGATGGGTTTTTTTATATCTACCCTTTTGTTTACAGCGTGACTGAATGAAACAATTAGTTGTATGTTATAAATTAATGCAATTAACCGTTTTTTAGTAGTATACAAATAGTTATAAAAGCAATTTGAATTTTATAATGGTCATATAATTAACATGTTAACAGTTGTATTAAGGTTTTGTACTCTCTTTGATTTATTACCAATTACTTGTATGGTTTCATGGAATAAAAGGCTCTATTTATATCCATTCTATTTTGCGTTATTTATTAAAAAACTTTGAGAAACTCTAGTTTAATAAATTAAATAATACTTAATTTTGCCTAATCATATTTAATCTATAGTGCCATGCACAGAATGGGTGAAAGAATACGTAAACGCAGAGAAAACCTGAGTATACAATCAAATGACCTCGCAAAAATGGTTGGAGTTACATCCAGTTTGATCTCACAAATTGAGAGAGCAAAAGCATTTCCATCAATTCTTACTCTAAAGAAAATTTCAGATGCCTTGCAAACCACAGTGGGTGAGCTCATAGGTGAGAATGCGACGTTTATTGAAAACCCTCATCTTGAATCGAAAGACAGAAAGTTTGTGAAAAAAAATCGAAATGGCGCTAATGTCTATCTACTATCTCATCACGACACATTAAAGCAAATGGATCCTTTTATAATCGATTTTGAGCCAAATGCTAGTTCTAGTCAGATTATGAGTCCGAAAAATCCACGACAAGAATTTTGCTTCGTGCTTAAAGGTAAGTTTGAAGTTAAGCTTGGGAATAAGAAATACAGTTTAAATGAAAGTGATAGTTTCTATTTTTTCTCTAACAGGGAACATCATTTTAAAAATATAAGTAATAACAAAGCTCAACTACTATGGGTAGTTAATCAATCGAATAATTAACAGTTTAAGTATAGTTTTATCTTTTAAAATCAAATATTATATAATACACGCTTTATGAATGACACTTTAAAAAAATTGATGGATAGAAATCAATTTTCTGATGAAACAAAAGCAATCATCGAAAAAGAAAACCTATTGCCAATTGCCTTACTTAACCGACTTCATAACAATTATGAGAAATATTCAGGAATAATGGATGAAAGTGATTTGATGTTTACAACAAAAAATCATTATTCAGGTTTAAAAGGATTTCGCGAAATAGTTGCGACCTTAAATGAAAATGGAATTGATATTGGTCATATTGAAGAAAGAGAATTATTTATTAATGTATATCGTTTCCTAGCTACTAAACATGTATTAAATACAATTAACTGGAGTAATTTTAAAGATGATCTTATTTTTCAGCTTGTATTCCCACAACCGGGAATGGTAAAGCCGGAGATTTTTAAAGCATATCATGCTGCTGAAACCGAAGATGAAAAAACACAACTTATTGACGATTACATTAAGAGTAATACCAATCCACATGATGGTAAACAATTGTTAAACAAGCCATGGTACGAAGATGAAAATAACGAGCTTGTAATCCTAGATGGTAGCCAGCATAAGTATCCACAGGTACAGCTTCTTTTTGATCAAACCACTCAAAGCTGTTTCGCATTTTGTACATATTGTTTCCGTCATGCCCAGGTAAGGGGAGATGAAGATATGTTTAATCAGAAGGACGTAAAACCTGTTGTTGATTATATAAGAAAGCATAAGGAAGTAACAGATGTTCTAGTTACTGGTGGTGATGGAGCATATATGCCGTACGAAAGATTTGTTGCATATACAAAACCATTTATTGAAGACCCTGATTTTTCACATATTAAAACTTTACGAGTTGGAACTAGGGTATTGAGTTTCCATCCGGAATTAATATTGACCAAAGAGTATGAAAAAACTTTAGGATGGTTTAAAACCTTAATTGATAGTGGTGTTCAGGTAGCAATTATGGCTCATTTTTCAACCCCTCGTGAAGTATTAAACCCAGCTACTATTGCTGCTATCAGAAGATTACGTTCATATGGGATTTTGATAAAGAGTCAGAGTCCAATTATGAATCATATTAGCTTATTTACTGATGAAAATGGGAATGTTGATATTGATCGCTCTGCGCAAAACTGGATTGATCTAGGAAATATATTTGCCATGGTTTCTGTTGGCTTCCACTCGATGTATTGTGCACGACCAACTGGTGAGCATCATTTTTTTACAGTACCTCTAGCTGATATAGATAAGGTTTTTAGCAAAGTTTATCGATCATTACCATCAATCAGTCGTCCGTCAAGATATATTACTATGACATCTTCTGCTGGAAAAACTTCAATTTTAGGTACTGTTGAGGTAAATGGAGAAAAACTATTTGCATTGAAATTCAATGAATCAAGAAATATGGAATGGATGGACAAGGTATTCCTAGCGAAATATGATGAAAAAGAGAATACTGTTGAAAAACTAATTCCATATGAAGGTAATAAACACTTCTTTGAAGATGAACTTACCGAAATCGAAGATGCTAAAATGCAGGCTCTTGTAAAAAAAATGGAAGTGTAATTTTTGTTATATATCTAATTGGTCAATTAGTATAGCAATGGATAGAAATCTCAATAAAGAATAAAACAATGATAAATAAAATTGTAGTATCACCAGCTGAGGCAGTAGCTAATGTTTTTGATGGTGCGATGATCATGATTGGAGGGTTTGGCGAAGCCGGTAGTCCAATTGAATTGATTCATGCACTGATCGATCAGGGAGCTAAAGACCTGACGGTTATAAGCAACAATACTGGCAGTGGACATGTCGGCATTGCTTCACTAATTGAGCATAAAAGAGTAGCAAAGATGATTTGTTCTTTTCCAAGAACATTAAATTCTACTGTTTTTCCTGAATTATACAATAGGGGTGAAATTGAGTTAGAGCTCGTTCCACAGGGAACATTGGCCGAAAGAATAAGAGCAGGTGGAGCTGGTATTCCTGCTTTTTATACACCATCATCTGTAAATACTCCATTAGCTGATGGCAATGAATTACGTGATTTTGAAGGTGTAACATATGTTATGGAATATGGACTCAAAGCTGACTTTGCACTTGTTAAATGTGAAGCAGCTGACAGATATGGAAACTTGATATATAATAAAACTGCTAGGAATTTTGGTCCGATTATGTGTACCGCAGCAGATCAAACAATAGTTCAGGCAAAAAAACTTATTGAACTTGGTGGTATTGATCCTGAATGTGTTGTAACACCAGGTATTTATGTTAATGGAGTTGTGGAAGTAGCAAAGCCATCTGATGAATCTAAATTAGTTGCTGAAGAAAGGAGTTATCCATGGAATTAAAGGAAACGAAAATCGGTTGGTCTCGTGTTGAAATGGCCCAAAAAGTTGCATTGGATATACCTGACGCATCATATGTTAATCTTGGAATAGGATTGCCAGAATTGGTTGCAGATCATGTGCCAGAGGGTAGGGAAGTTATTTATCACACGGAAAATGGCTTACTTGGAATGGGACCAGTTCCGGAAGAAAGTAAAAAGGATCCGGAATTGATCAATGCTGGTAAAAAGAATATTAC
>CALCGQ010000271.1 GCA_937901015.1 uncultured Bacteroidota bacterium
ACCAATACCAGCACCACCAACTAATCCTATTAGAAGTAGAAGTGATGTAAAGTTAGTTCCTGCAAACAGTCCTGCAAGTATATATCCAGCACCGAGAATAAGCCCACCAAGAATTGTGAGTTTCTGAGGTCCCACAGTATTAAGCCTTTTACCAGAAAAAACCATAAAAACTGCAAAGGATGCCAATCCAATTGCAAATACCCATTGAGTATCGGCTTTTGCCCAACCTTCAGAAGTCAACGAAGGAGTAAAAACTGACCATGCATAAATAGCTCCCAGAGCCAATTGTATCAATATTGCTCCAACAACTACTAATCCACGATTCATTACTTTTTTATTTTCCATTATCATTAATTTATGTTATAAAATACAAAGCACAATGAGCCATAGCGAATAGCCATGACTCATTGAGTACTCTATTTTCAAATGAATTATCGTTTAACTTCTACTTTAGCTCCGTCGATTATTTCTTCAACAACACCTGGATCAAGTAGTGTGGATGTATCACCTAAGTTAGTTGCATCACCTTCACCAATCTTACGAAGGATACGACGCATAATCTTACCTGATCTTGTTTTAGGAAGACCTGCAACAATTTGTATTTGATCAGGTTTTGCAATTGGTCCAATTTGCTTAGTAACAGTAGCTCTAATTTCAGCTTCAATTGTTGCTAATTCTGATTCTGATAATTCATCACAAATTACATATGCATAAATCCCTGAACCTTTAATTTCGTGCGGATAACCAACAACAGCAGATTCATTAACTTTTGGGTGTTGATTAATAGCGTCCTCAACCTCAGCTGTACCAATACGGTGACCACTTACATTAATTACATCATCGATACGACCTATAATTCTGTAATACCCCTCTTCATCACGTTTAGCGCCATCACCTGTTAAATACAAGCCTTTAAACGTTGAGAAATAAACTTCGTAACAACGTTTATGATCTCCATAAGTAGTACGTAACATACCCGGCCATGGATATTTAATGCAAAGGATACCTTCAACTCCATTACCTTTTAGCTCATTACCCTCCGGATCAACTAATATTGGTTGAACACCAGGAAGTGGTAAAGTTGCCAAAGAAGGTTTAGTTGGAGTAATTCCTGCCAATGGAGAAATCATAATACCACCAGTTTCAGTTTGCCACCATGTATCAACAATTGGACAACGACCACCACCTATTAGGTCATGATACCATCTCCATGCTTCTTCGTTAATAGGCTCTCCTACGGTTCCTAGCACTTTTAAGGAACTTAAATCATGTTTAGCTGGCCATTCGGTACCTTGAGCTACTAATGCACGTATGGCAGTTGGAGCGGTATAGAACTGATTTACTTTGTATTTTTCAACAATTTCCCAGAATCTACCAGCATCAGGCCATGTTGGAACACCTTCAAACATAACTGATGTTGCACCTGACAATAATGGACCATATACTATATATGAGTGACCAGTTACCCAACCAATGTCGGCAGTACACCAATAAATATCACCATCATTATATTGAAATACATTCTTAAATGTGTATTCAGCATATATCATATAACCAGCAGTTGTATGAAGTACACCTTTTGGTTTACCTGTTGATCCAGATGTATAAAGTATAAATAATGTGTCTTCTGATTCCATAACAGCAGCTTCGTTTTCAGTGCTAACGCCATCGATCAAGTCATGCCACCATATATCTCTTCCTTCAACAAAATTTATATCCTCGCCAGTACGTTTAAATACTACAGAATGTTTCACACATGGACATTTTTCCAATGAATCATCAACAATTGATTTAAGAGGAATGGATTTTGTTCCACGATATGCTCCATCAGAAGTAATTACAATTTTACATTCTGAATCATTAATCCTATCAGCCAATGCTGTTGCAGAGAAACCAGCAAAAACAATTGAGTGAATTGCACCAATTCTAGCACAAGCTAACATTGCAACTGTTAGTTCAGGAATCATAGGTAGATAAATAGCAACTCTATCTCCTTTTTCAACTCCTAACTTAAGAAGAGCATTTGCAAACTGTTTAACTTTATCAAAAAGTTCACCATATGTTAAACGTACTTCTTTTTCTTTTGGATCATTAGGCTCCCAGATTATGGCAACTTGATCTTTTCTCATAAACATGTTTCTTTCGAACATGTTTTCTGTGATGTTTAGTTGTCCACCTTCAAACCATTTTACAGAAGGAGCATCTGGACCATCAAAACGCCAGTTAAGTACGTTATCCCATTTTTTGCGCCAAAAATTCGCCTCAGCGATATTTGCCCAAAAATCTTCTGGATTTGCTACACTTTCTTTGTACTTCTGCAGATATTCTGCTAAATTGGAAATCTTATTGGTCATAATTTTTCTATTAAAAGATTAATAATAATGTATTTTGATGTTAATTTATTAACAGTAGTATGTAAAAAAACACTGCATTAAACAGCATCTTTTTAATCTCTTTGTAAAGATACAACTTTCCATGCCTTTTTTACCATTAGAAATCGTAAATAGTCAGATGCTAAACATGTTTGCAGTTCACCAGTTAACAGCAATACAAAGCTCTATACTATATCTTCAACTATATCAATAACTTAAAAAAGCACAATGATTTTTTGTTATGGAAAACAACCAAATTCTTCCTTAAAATTTAGAAGGATTACAAATAATGATAGGATATTCAGGTACTTGGATACCTAAATTTGACATATCGCTGATCAAGCAATATTTCATGGAATGAGAATGTACTTAATTTAAAAATGTGTTTATTAAAAATAAGTACTTTCGAGTCAATGTAACCCCAGCTAATTGATGGTTGTACCGTCAATATTTCTTTTTTACATGGACGAGCTATGTAGCGCTTTTTTGCTGCTGAATCGAAATGGCTTTTTATAGATGATGGTTTATAAAATATTGCCATAAACTTACTTATTAATTGATACTTTCCTACTTGGTCATCAAACAATATGTACTGTAAAACTATCATTTTAATATATATCATATTATTTTTTGACATATATCATATTTTATATTCCAATAGTTGTTTTTGATAATTGGTCTTTGGTTATTAGATAATTAGTAATGGAGAAATTGGATTTTTGATGTACAATATATGATGTGTGATTTTTGACACTAAGCGAAATCAAATTTCAAAAATCCTAAATTTAATTGATTTCTATAAATTACTCGGGCTTTGTTTGTTTAATTAGATTCTTCGCTTTGCTCAGAAGGACAAAAATATTTCCTTATTGCATCATTTTGGCAATCACTCATTGATTATTGACATCATCACGAAGGCAGTACGGCAATCTGTTGTTAATGATACTGCTTCATTCATTCTTCCTTACCAATAACAACCAATGGTAAGGGCCTGTAATCTAGTCCATTAAGATTTTGGGTGTAAAATGAACTATGATATATTTTTTATGAATATTGGATATTCGAAGAAAGTGAAAATAGTATTAATTATAAATTAAGTAGCAAATTGTCATCATACTATGTGCGCCCTTTTTCACCTTGGGTGTTGGATCTCGTAATTACATTATCAAACTGGAAAGACTAATCAACAAATGAAAAATAGTAACTACAAAAAGAAGGAGCACTTATTTTCAATGTGATAAATAAAGTTAATAATTTGGATTAATCCATCGCTTCCATTAGTTCTTCGGTAATTTCCATACTATGGAAGACCTTTTGAACATCGTCATCATCTTCAAAAAGATCAATAACTCGTAATATTTGTAATGATTCCTCTAAAGTTAGGGTTTTCGTATCGGTAGGGTTACGCTGTAACTCTGCTGATTCAGGTTCTACACCCAACTCTTCAAGTTTCTTAGCCATAGCACCAAAATCCTCTAAGGATGTTGTAATATGAAAAAATCCATCATCAGCAAGTTCAAGTTCTTCAGCACCAGCATCTATTAATTCCATTTCAAATTCATCCTGATCAATGTCGCCTTTGGGAACAACAAAAACTCCTTGACGATCAAAAAGAAAACTTAGAGATCCATTGGTACCAAGATTTCCATTGTTCTTATTAAATACTGCACGAACATTTGCCACCGTTCTTTGATTATTATCGGTGGTACACTCAATAAAAACTGCTATACCGTGTGGTAAGTAGCCTTCGAACGTAGGTTCGGTGAAAGATGTGCCATCTTTATCCTTTCCCTTATTTATGGCACGATCAATATTATCCTTGGGCATACTCTGCCCTTTTGCATTCGATATGGCTAAACGTAAACGGGGATTTGATTCAGGATCAGGTCCACCTTCCTTCACTGCTACAGTAATTTCCTTGTTTATTTTCGAAAATATTTTAGATCTTTTTGCATCTAAAGCACCTTTCTTCCTCTTTATGGTTGACCATTTACTATGTCCTGACATCTTTTAACGATTTAGTGTATCAAAAAGCAAAATTAAAAAATTCCTCTGTTTATGTGAAAATGAGATCTGTATATTTTAACAAAATAAAAATCCCTGCCACAAACGTAACAGGGATAAGAATTACTTTTATAAGTTAAAAGAACTGTCTACCAGCCTACCAGGGTAATACCTGCAGTAAATGGATACAATTCAGGTCCTCTATTCTTTGAGAACATAGTATTTAAAGAATATGTGGCATAAATATTAATAATTCCATAACCAAACCTTACCATGCCATCAAATTTAAAAGGGGCAAGGTGAAAACTATTAAAGTTTTTCACAATATTCCTTGAATTTGAAGTTGGTGTAATGCCAATGCCAACAGGTGTTCCTGTTACAGGGTCAACCAGATCATATGCTTTATTTGATTCATTGAAATAGATTTTAGTATGAGTGCTTATTCTTGCACTAACCTGAGCACCTACAGCAAAATGAAACCTATTAATTTTTCTATCCTGTTTAGTCTGCATTTCAAATAATAATGGGACTGTAATATACATGGCAGTTAGCTTTGTTTTTCTCACCGAAACTCCATCCATATAATATCCTGCAATAGCTGAACTATCAGGAGTAAGATATGTTTGCTTGCTAAACCTATAGTTATTCCAGTGTACTCCAATTCCTGTTACCAGTCCAATGTTTTTTGCTTTGTTAAGAGCTATATTTTGCTCATAAATATTAACATTAACATTTATTGACTTTTCCCAACGTAAAGCAAGGTAATCATCAGCAGGTGCAAAATCAGTATCAAAATTAGGTGTTAGGTATCCATTAATTCCTATTTCAACACCACCCCAGTGACCGTTAAATCTGCGTTTTTTACTTCTTTTCCAGTTCACATCACCATCATCCGAAACCGACAAAGTATGTCTTCCTACAGATACCTGAGTGGTATCTCCATCAACAACCACAACTTTAATAACACCCATATTAACCTTAGTGGTATCTGAATTATGATAATGGGTTACAACCTGTGTAGTATCGGTAGTTACATAAACTTTCTTTGTTTTATTGTTATGTACAATCACGGTTTCTGGTTCACTAACATATTTAACGTCAGATGCACCTGAAACTTCATAAGTGAGGTTACCTGTTGCATTTACAAAACATGAGCTTGCACCACTTGCAACAACAACAGAATTATTGGATTTGAGGTTTTTAGCACGAAAATCTGAAGCCCCACTGCATTCAACAACGCTTGAGGTAGTTGATCCACTCAAAGTAACGTCGGATGCTCCGGATAATTTTGAAACAATGTTTTTGTACTTCACATCTAATTTAACATCAGACGCTCCACTGGCGTTCACCTTTAGCTCCTCACCAACTAAAGTTTCCAATGACTTCACTTCAGATGCTCCTGAAGCTTTAATGCTATTAAAATTGGGAGCTGTAACATAAAAGTTAAGATCCTTGTATTTCGTTATTTTTTTACTGAAACCAAAATGGAGTGTGTTATCTTTAACTTCTAAAGTTACAAACTCCTGTAATTTTGCATCTGTTTCAACTACAACGGAATATTCATCTCCTTGAGTTAGAAACACGGTTCGTGCACCACTAACAGAAATTGAGTTAAAATCTTCAACTTCATGTGATGTTTTAGACAAGCCACCACTATTTGTTGATTGGGCAAAAGATGTTATGGTAAATGTCAGTGCTAGAATCACTGATAGTATTTTCTTATTCATAATATTAGTTTTTAATGATTATGAACCTAAGACGGGGATATGTTAAAGAATGTTACAAACGTGATAACATTTTTTATGATTTAATACATAAGCCTTGATTATCAGCACACTACATGACATAAATTATGTGCATTGATGAATGTCTACAAGTTAAGTTTTGCTACTTTATCCGTAATTGTAGTAGCCATTTTAAAATTAGACTCGTGTGTCCATCCTGCAATATGTGGTGATAATACAACATTCTTTTTGGTGATAAGAGAATCAAATTCTTCAGGTAGGTCGATTGTTTCAAACGACAAGCCTTCATACTCCAATACATCCAAACATGCTCCACGCACTTTACCACTGTCTAGCATCTCAACCAAATCATGAGTTTTCAATACCTTACCTCTTGAAGTATTTATAATGTAAACATCTTTTTTAAAACTCTTAATAAAATCAGTATTCACCAAAAACTCAGTCTCCTTTGTTAATGGTATGTGCAAACTAACAATGTCACATTTCTCAAAAAGAGTCTGCATATCCGATTCTGTAACAAACTCATCTGAATAGTCTTTTTTATACTTATCATATGCAATAACATTGGCATCAAACCCGCTCAGCTTTTTAGCCATTGCCATTCCTGTATTACCATAACCAATTATCCCTATGGTTTTACCACCGATTTCATATCCTCGATTTCCTTCTCTAATCCATATTCTTCTTCTAACTTCATTATCGGAGGTTATAAGTTTATTGAACAGGGCCAGCAGCATTCCAATTGCTTGTTCAGCAACAGCATCTCTATTACCTTCGGGTGCATTCAAACAAGAGATTCCATTTTTCTCTGCAAATTCCTTATCTATGTTTTCCATGCCTGCACCTACTCTCCCAATGAATTTAAGGTTTGTACACTCTCTTAAAAATTCTTGATCAAGCTTAATCTTACTTCTAATAATAATTCCTGAGTATTCTTTGGCAATTCGAAGAAAATCTTCTCTTTGAAATCCTTCAAAATAGTCACACTCAAACCCCTGTTTTTCAAGCCTCAAGGCAAGTTCAGTATGAGCAGTATCAATAAAAAGCACCTTTCCTTTTTTCATCATAAAAACAAAACTTACATTTGCGAAAAATTAGATATGCATCATATTCAATATCTGCAAAAATACGAGCAATCTAAACATCAAATGATTGTGGAGTAAAGAGTTTTGAATAAAATGTCATATTTTCGTATTAATTATTGAGAATCTAGATTTCATGTGGCAATTTCTTGTTAGGTTAATTTTGAGAAACCGGTTGTTTATTCTGATCACCATCGGAATACTAACAATTGGTATGGGGTATTTGGGTACAAAAACAAAAATGTCATATGAGATGGCCAGAATGTTACCCTCATCTGACCCCATAAGTGTAAAATATGAAGAATTTAAAAAACAATTTGGGCTAGATGGAAATGTCATATTTGTTGCAATTCAAGATCCTGAACTTTTCACAATAGATCATTTTAACAGCTGGTATGATCTGGGTAATGATGTACTTAAGATAAACGGTATTCAGGAAGTTGTAAGTGTAGCCAGACTATACAATCTAATTCGAAACGACAGTCTTAAGAAATTTCAATTTTTACCAATTGTTTCCAGTCCATTAAAAACACAGCAGGAAGCTGACAGTGTAAAAAAGATTATCTATGGATTACCTTTCTATGATGGAAGGTTATTCAACAGAGAAACTGACGTTAGCTTAATGATGATTACTCTGAATAAGGAAGTACTCAATTCCAAGGCAAGAGTTGGATTAGTTAAAGAAATTAAAGAAACCGTTGATAAATACGGAGAAAAGTATGATATCGATGTAAAATACTCAGGCCTTCCATATATCAGAACTGTAACATCAAAGAAAATCCAAGATGAGTTACTACTATTTGTTCTGCTATCGCTTCTGATAACATCTATATTGCTTTTCTTCCTATTCAGATCAGGAAGAGCAGTTTTCTTTGCCATGTTAGTTGTGATAATTGCGGTAATATGGGTACTTGGCACAATCGTACTATTTGGATATAAAATAACCATCCTAACAGGAATACTTCCACCATTGTTAATTGTTATTGGTGTTGAAAATTCAATATTCTTGTTGAATAAATATCTAAGTGAATACCGACTTCATGGTAATAAGGTCAAAGCATTATCCAGAATGATATCACGTATTGGAAATGCCAATTTATTAACCAATGCCACAACAGCGGCTGGATTTGCTGCATTTATCATTACCAGCAACGAATTATTGGTGGAATTTGGAATAATTGCATCAATTAACATTCTTGTTACTTACCTGCTATCATTATTTATATTGCCAATACTATTTAGCTATTTCCCTGTACCAAAGATGAAGCACTTTCAGCATCTCGACAAGGGTTTCATTAATAAAGTTGTTACAGGTGTAACTGGTATCATTCTCACAAGAAGAACAATCATATACATAATTACCATCATCGCATTTGGAGCTGCAGTTTATGGATTAACAAGGTTAAAAACCACTGGAAATGTTGTTGATGATATCTCAAAAAAAGAAAAATTATACAAGGACATGATTTTTCTTGAGAAAAACTTTAAAGGTGTAATGCCATTGGAGATTACCATCAATACAGGTAAAAAGAATGGAATTTTAAGTTTAAGTACATTAAAAAAGATTGACAAATTACAAGACACTTTGGCTACCTATCCAGAGTTTGCTAAACCTTTATCTGTTGTTGAAGTTGTAAAATCAGCTAAGCAAGCTTTTTATCGGGGCAATGAGAAAATGTATTCGCTTCCAAATAATCAGGAAAAGAACTTTATACTATCGTATGTACCTGATTTGGGTAATAGTAAAAAGGGGATTTTAAATGCATTTGTTGATTCCAGCCTTCAAACCACTCGTGTTTCTGTTCAAATGGCAAATATTGGAACAAATGATATTGAAAGAATACTAAGTGATATTCAGCCAAAAATAGATTCTATTTTTCCTCCGGATAAATTTGATGTAAATCTTACCGGAACAAGCGTTGTTTTTCTAAAAGGAACAAATTATCTTGTTAAGAACCTGTTTATGAGCTTGATGCTAGCAGTATTAATTATTACGATATTAATGGCATTAATATTCTCATCATTAAGGATGATCTTAATATCTCTAATTCCCAACATAATACCTCAGATTCTTACTGCAGGTATGATGGGATACTTTGGTATACCAATTAAACCATCTACCATACTAATCTTTAGTATCGCTCTAGGCATCAGTGTTGATAATACAATTCATTTTTTAAGCAGATATAGGTTGCAGTTACGACATAATGAGTGGAAGATAAGGCCATCAGTGCTAGCAGCATTGGAAGAAACAGGATATAGCATGGTTTACTCTGCAATTGTATTATTCTTTGGATTTTACATATTCACACTGTCTTCATTCGGTGGTACTGAAGCATTGGGATATCTAGTTTCATTTACACTGATAATAGCCTTACTATCAAACTTATTTGTACTTCCATCTCTGTTATTAACTTTGGACAAACGAATTATCACTAAATCGTTTAAAGATCCATATTTAGAGATTTTTGACGAAGAAGAAGATATCGAGCTTGATAAACTTGTAGTTAAAGAATTAAAACCCGAAAACTAAATAAAGACATATACCATGAAAGGAATAATACTTGCCGGTGGCTCAGGAACCAGATTACATCCCCTTACAATAGCAGTAAGTAAACAGTTGATGCCGATTTATGATAAACCCATGATTTATTATCCGCTTTCAGTATTGATGATGGCTGGGATACGAGAAGTTTTAATAATCTCAACACCCCATGATTTACCCAATTTTGAATTGTTATTGGGCGATGGCTCACAAATAGGTTGCAAGTTTGAATACGCAGTTCAAGAAATCCCCAATGGTCTTGCACAAGCTTTCGTTATTGGAGAGGAATTTATTGGAAATGATAAAGTTGCCCTAGTGCTAGGCGACAACATATTCTATGGTAGCGGTTTAAGAAATATACTAAAAGACAGTGCTAACCCAGAAGGTGGAGTTGTTTTTGCTTACCATGTTCATGATCCCGAACGTTATGGTGTTGTGGAGTTTGATGATGATCGTAATGCCATTTCCATTGAAGAAAAACCAGAGAAGCCAAAATCTAATTTTGCAGTTCCAGGTTTATATTTCTATGATAATTCGGTGGTTGAAGTAGCTAAAAACCTCAAGCCTAGTGCCAGAGGTGAGTATGAAATTACTGATGTTAATAAGTACTATTTAAGTCAGGGAAAACTAAAAGTTGGTGTATTTAGTCGTGGTACTGCATGGCTCGATACAGGAACATTTGAATCATTAACTGAAGCATCTCAGTTTGTGGAAGTAGTTCAGAACCGACAAGGTTTGAAGATTAGCTGTATTGAAGAGATTGCATATTTAAATGGTTTCATCGATGAAAAACAGTTAAGAGCAATTGCTGAGCCATTGGTAAAAAGTGGTTATGGTCAGTATTTATTAGACCTAATCAAATAGCAAGAATTATTACTATTATGAAGAATTACGAAAGTCTGATCAAATATTTCGAGGATCAGCTAACAAAGATTGCATGTAATGGAGAGCCTACGGAGCTCTACAGCCCAATTAAATACACACTTAGCTTTGGGGGGAAAAGAATTCGTCCGGTAACAACCTTAATGGGCTGTGAACTTTTTTGTGGAGATTATGAAAAAGCCCTACCTCAGGCAATTGCCATTGAACTTTTTCATAATTTCACACTAATCCATGATGACATCATGGACAATGCACCAATCAGAAGAGGACAAGAAACTGTTTTTAAGAAATGGAATCCTAACATTGCTATTTTATCAGGAGACACTTTATTTGCCATGGCATATCAATATGCTCAGCAAGCTGATAAAGAAATCCTCAAGGATACATTAAGTGTTTTTAATCAAACTGCAATTGAAGTTTGTGAAGGCCAGCAATTTGACCTTAATTATGAATCTTCTAACGATGTTAGTGTGGATGACTACATTAAGATGATTCGATTGAAAACAGGTGTATTATTTGGGGCTAGTTTAAAAATTGGAGCCCTAGTTGGTGGAGCAAGTAACGAAGAAGCAAATTTGCTTTATGATTTTGGTGTTAATATTGGGCTCGGTTTTCAACTAAAAGACGACTTGCTGGACACATTTGGAAATGAAGGAATTTTTGGGAAGAAAACAGGTGGGGATATTGTTACAAACAAAAAGACATTCCTATATATTAAGGCTCTTGAAACGGCTGACGATGAAGGTCGGGAAGAACTCCTATCACTCTACAATACAGTAGATACTGAACCTGATTATAAAATAGAGGCAACTAAAAAACTATTTCTAAAATATAAAGTTGACATGGCGGCCAATGAGGAAATAGACAAGTACTTTAAGGTTGGAATGGAGTGTCTGGATATGATCAAGCTATCGGATGAAAACAAACAACAGTTAAGAGAAGTTGCAGTTAAGATGATAGATAGAAATAAATAACAGGCTTCCTAGTTCTGAAGTTTATCTAATTCCTCACTTTTCTCGTCCCAAAGTTCATATGAAGCTGAAATATCAACTCCTATTCTATCATGTTGTTTATAAAGTTCACCAGACTTTATTTCAGCCTCAAAGCTATCAGGATTTGAAAGTTTATCATTGACTACGGCTAATTCATCCTCAAAATCAGATATCTGAGCCTCAATCTTATCTATCTCATTTTTAAGCTTTCTTACTTTACGATCAAGCTCTTTTTTGTTTTCCCATTTGGCCTTATTATCTGTATCTGCAGGTTTTGATGATATGGCCTTCGACTTGTTCATTTCAAGTTCTCGAAGAGACTCCAATTTTCTCTTTTCAATGAATTGTTCAATATCTCCTCTGAATTCCTTTATCCCTTTATCTTTGAATTCATACATCCTATTTGTAAGACCTTGCAAAAAATCCCGGTCATGAGAAACAATAACCAGCGTACCATCATATTCTAACAAGGCACTTTTAAGTATATCCTTTGATCTTAAATCTAGATGATTCGTTGGTTCATCCATAAGAAGCAGGTTACTTGGTGTAAGAAGCAACATGGCAAGTGCAAGCCTTGATTTTTCTCCACCTGACAGAATCTTCACCTTTTTATTAATATCTTCACCCTGAAATAAAAATGCACCAAGAATTGATGTAACCTTTTTTCTTATATCTCCAACTGCAACATTATCAATTGTTTCAAATACCGTTAATTCCGGATCAAGCATATCACCCTGATCCTGTGCAAAATAAGCAGTAATAACCTGATGACCCAGTTTAAGTTCTCCAGTATAATCCTTAATTGTTCCAGAAATTATCTTTGCTAACGTTGATTTTCCTTCACCATTACGACCAAGAAATGCTACCTTTTCACCTCTTATAATCTCAAAATCGATTTTATTGAGAATAACTGACTCTCCATAACTTTTTGATATTGCCTTACCATCGATGGTAACTTTGCCACTATGGGGAGCTGGTGGAAATAAAAAGTGTATTGAACTCTTATCGATATTATCAAGTTCAATAACATCCATACGCTCTAATTTCTTAACCCTGGATTGAACTTGTTTTGCTTTGGAAGCCTTATATCTAAACCTTTCTATAAACCTTTCAACTTCATTTATTTCTTTTTGCTGGTTATTATAGGTAGCTTTTAAATGTAATTCTCTCTCTTCACGAAGGTTAATATATAATGAATAAGGCACTTTATAATCATAAGCTTTACCATTACTAATTTCAATGGTCCTATTGGTGATATTGTCCAATAATGTTCTATCGTGAGAAACAACCATTACAGAACCCGGATACGAAAGAAGGAAGTCCTCTACCCACTGAATTGATTCAATATCCAAATGGTTAGTAGGCTCATCTAATAATAAAAGTGAAGGTTTTAATAACAAAAGCTTGGCAATTTCAACTCGCATCTGCCATCCTTGGCTAAATTCTACCATTGGTCGGAATAAATCGGATCGTTTAAATCCCAACCCCATCAAATATCGCTCACCATTCCCTGAAATTTGTTCTGCAGAATGAATAGTCAAAGTAGCTTCCAATAATCCCAACCTGTCGATTAGTTGTGTATATTTCTTTTGAGAAAAATCCTCTTTCTCAAGCTCTTGATGAATTTCGTCAATCTCTTTTTTATATTCCTTTAAGAAATTAAATACTTGCATTGCTTCCTCCAGAACATTTAAACTGGAAGATATTGTTTTCTCTTGTGGTAAATAGCCAATATTTTCATCCGAAGGAAAAACAATTTTTCCAGCGTCTGCCTCTAGCTCACCTGCAAGTATCTTTAGGAGAGTAGATTTACCAGCACCATTAACGCCGGCTAAACCAATTCTATCCTTGGGATTTATGTTAAAAGAAACTTCCTCAAACAGGGGTAGTCCACTAAATTCCTTCTTTAAATTATTAAGAGATATCATATAAAAAAATGAAGCCAAAAATAACACTTATTAAATTGATAGTAACTTATTGGCAAAGAAAATATTAGTCATTTTAAAATCAAATAAAAAAAGGGAGCTCCGATAATTGGAACTCCCTTTTAGGGTTTATGTTATTGGTAGTAATCTACCTTAACTTATAATTATCTGGTGATAACTACACGCTTAGTAACTACTCCATTGTCAGTA
>CALCGQ010000272.1 GCA_937901015.1 uncultured Bacteroidota bacterium
TAGAGTTATTATGTAATGAGTTTGTTCATTATCAAATCTTCAAATTAATAAATTATCAAATTAGAATTAATCCATTTCACAGATAGATTTCAAATAATCAAGGTCAAATTTTTTTAATTTGATGATTTGAAAATTGACCAATTTGAAAATTAGAGTTATTATGTAATGAGTTTGTTCATTATCAAATCTTCAAATTAATAAATTATCAAATTAGAATTAATCCATTTCACATAGTGATTTTAAGTAATCAAGGTCAAGAACTCTTATGGCTTTTCCTTCCTGTACAATTATATTGGATTTTTCAAGGTTGCTTAATACTCTGATAACTGTTTCGTAGGTAGTCCCTGCGATGCTAGCAATATCTTTTCTGGCAGGGGTGAAGCTAAGCAAACTTTTATCTTTCTCATCAAAACCAAATGCATTGACAATTGATAATATTGCAACAGCAACTTTTTCTCTTGCTGACATTGTTGACATTAGCCTGTTCCTTTTTTCGGTAGCTTTAAACTCATCAGCATAAAACATTAATAATTGGAAAGATAGTTCAGGGTTTGCTTTTATGGTACTATAAAAAATATCTATAGGTATAAAAGTTACCTGTGAATCCTCCAAAGCAATGGCTGTAACAGGGTAAATCATTTTTCCGCCAAGTCCTCTATGACCAAGCAACTCTTCTGATTTTGCTAGCCTTACAATTCGTTCTTTATCACCGTTAGAAGATGTAACAACTTTAATCTTACCTGTATATATTTGATAAATTCCTAGTACAGGATCTCCTTCTTTAAATATGGTTGACCCAGCAGGATAATCCGTTGAGGTCTTGTGGTATGAAATAAGTGGTTTCCACTCCGATGAGCAGTATTTATTTATAAAACACTTATAATGTGTACAGGTTTCGCATTTTCTTTTCATAAGCACGTAATAAATAACCCAATATTCGGGGAAAGTACTCAGTAACTAGCTTCCAACATGGAGAGTTTCCTTAACTCTGGCATGTTCAAAAGGAAGATGTCACCTTTTACTCTATCAATAACCTTGTCTTTACAAAGTGAAGTTATTACACTTTCTAGTTTAGATTTTGAAATTTTTGCAAAACTAGCAAAATCATTAAAATTCATACCCAGATCTATCTTCTTTGTTTCTTCATCTGAAAAACCAAATGCCTGTATTATACTAAGCAATGCTATCACAACCTTTTCAATAGGTGACAGATATTTTAGTAGGCTCAACTTTTGCTCAGATCTTAACAATTCATCTGCGAAAAACATCATCATGTGAAATGCAAGGTCTTTGTTTTCCATTACTAACTTGAAGAAATCTTCATTTGATAAATATGAGATTTCAGATTCTGCAAGAGTTTCAGCAGTAATAGGGTAAATCATATCTTCACTAAAACCACGATGACCAAGTATTTGTCCATTTCCTGCAATTCTAATTATGTTATTACCAACTTTATTATTTCCTAGATTATCTGCCAATAAGACTTTGGCCTTACCAGAACAAACTATATATATTCCTCGAACAAGGTCTCCTGCTGAAAATATGGTTTTGTCCGATGAATAAAATTTGCTTATCTTTTGATGCTGTGCATATCCTAGCCAATCCGGAAGACAATACTTATTTAGAAAACACCTATTATTTATACAATTTTTACAATCCATATTATGGGTTTTTTACATCTGCCTTAGGTCCTTGGTAATACCACCAATTGAGCACAAGACAAACGAAATAGTAAATGGCAAAGCCATATAATGCATATTCGGGAGTTCCACTCTTAATTTGCTGACCGAATACTTTTGGAATAATAAAGGCACCATATGCTGCAATTGCAGCAGTCCATCCTAATACAGGACCAGCCTGCTCCTTGTTAAAAATGTATGGAATACTTCTAAAAGTAGAACCATTTCCAATACCTGTAGTTAAAAACAGCACCATAAAGCTTGCAAAGAAAGGCCACCAATAAGTTTCCGGTTGTTCACTGTTTCTTGCTTGAATCACAAAATAAGCAACTGCAAGAGTAGCAAGTATTTGTGCGACTGTACTTACCGCCGTTACCTTTGCTCCACTATTAATTTTATCACTCAACCAGCCTCCAACAGGACGTATTAGGGCACCAATCACTGGGCCTAAAAATACCCACATTAAGAAGTTGGGTGCATTGGGGTTAATAAATGAAGGATCATTAACATCTGTGTAAACAAAAATATCCTGACTTAATTTTGGAAAGGCCGCTGAAAATCCAATAAATGACCCGAATGTCATGGTATATATAATTGTCATTATCCAAGTATGCTTATTGCTAAAAATTGCAAATTGTTTATTGAGATTTGCCTTAATGTCGCCAGGTGTGGCAAACTTCATTAATAGCAATGTTAGAACAACCACAACTGGAAGTACAACCCACATATTAACCTTTAATCCAATCAATAAATATGCACCAACAAAGGCTGCAATCAGACCAAGTAGTATCATATACAATGTCTTCCCTATTCCCTGCATTGTAGATGGAAGTTTTGGTGTTCCTGTAATTACATTGTTCATACCAAGAAATGCTGCTACAGTTGCTATACTAAGTACAGGTACCCATATCCATCCGGCATTTTGAAGACCTGCCATGGCATCTCCTACAATTTTATTTCCGTCGGCACCAATTGCTCCAAACAATGAAAAACCAATTATCCATGGAATGGTTTTTTGCATTACACCAACCCCAAGGTTACCAATTCCCGCATTGAGTCCAAGTGATGTTCCTTGCATCTTTTTTGGGAAGAAAAAACTAATGTTACTCATGGATGAAGAGAAGTTACCTCCACCAAATCCAGATAGGGCTGCATATAAGGCAAAAGTCATATAAGGAGTATTAACATCTTGTAATGCAAAACCAACTCCTACAGCAGGTATAATTAATAGCAATGTTGTAACAAAAATCACATTTCTACCACCTCCAAGTGAGATTAGAAATGAGTTAGGAATACGTAAAGTAGCCCCTGCAAGTCCCGCTATGGCAGGAAGCGTATAATATAAACTGTTTATTTCCTTGAGCTTTTCAGTAATCTGTGCCGGATTCATATCGGAAGTAATCATTCCAAAGTTAAATCCAAATGCCTTAAGTTTTGTGGCAATTATACTCCACATTATCCATACTGCAAAAGCTAGTAATAATGCTGGAATGGAGATCCATAGATTCTTAGTAGCAATCTTTTTACCTGTGGTATTCCAGAAGTTGTCATCTTCCACATTCCACACACTTAGATTAATTTTTGACATAATTTTATCGTTAGTTGGAGTTACTTAAACAGTTTATTTATAAGTTATTAATCGAAGCTATCCACAAAGGCATCCTTTGGTTCTTTTAGCATAATAGAGCAGTAAACCAAACTAATGAATGCTCCTCCTGCAAGCATATAGAGGAAGGACTTATCATCCATAAAGTTGTATAGAAATAAATAGGTTACAGCACCAACATTACCAAATGCTCCTGCCATTCCGGCAATTCTACCAGTCATTTCTTTTTTTATGGATGGAATCATTGCAAAAGTTGCACCTTCGGCACCTTGAACAAAGAATGAAGCAAACATGGTTATCACAACAGCTACAACAAGCCATGTAATTGTGTTAAACTGTGGAAGCAAAGTAGTTTCTCCATTCGCACCTACAGGTCCGTATTTGGCAATAATTGCCATTAGAAAGAACCCGACCGTAATGCCTGCCATATAAAATAACATGGTTTTTTTGCGGCTCCCCATTTTATCGGAAAGTAGTCCTCCCAATGGTCGCGCAACAAGATTCATAAAGGCAAATGAGCCTGCAACAGCTCCAGCCATGGTTAATGTCATAACCTGACTACCATCTTCGTAAAGCAGGTTGCTAAATACTTCGTAAAAGAACATTGGAAGCATTGATACAATTGCTAGCTCAGCTCCAAAGTTTGCGAAATATGTAGTGTTTAAAGCACCAACACTACCAAATGGGAATTTCTCTGATTCCGGTACACCTGCTTTTAGTCGAGGAAGATTCGCTTTTAATATTCTGAAAACATCGGCTAAATAAACAACACCAAGGGTAATCCATATTGCCCAAACCGTTGTCATGCTTATCATATGTTCGGCAGCAATCATTTGCTTGTGTAATACAAATGCAACAAGACCAAGAGCTCCGTATAACGGTAATTCCCAAAGTAAATATTGACCTAAGTCAAAATATGATGATACAGGCATAGCACCACCGGTAGATTTCTTTTTTGGTGCAACATATCCTTTAGGGTGATCCTCTACGATGAAGAAATAAATTACGCCATATATTGCTGTTACTATACTAGTTATCGCAAGTGACCAACGCCAATCACCTCCAAGTAAATTAACAGCAACAAAAGGTACTGCAGCAGCAGCGGCAGCTGACCCAAAGTTTCCCCATCCTGCATAAAAACCTTCAGCTCTACCAATGTATTTTGGTGTAAACCAGTTAGCGGTCATTTTTATTCCGATTACAAATCCTGCTCCAATGGCTCCAAGTGCCAATCGGGATAATACTAATTGTGTGAAATCATCTCCAAAAGCAAAAGTAAGTCCTGGTATTACCATTATTACCATTAACCCGGCGAATATTTTTCGGGGACCATATTTGTCAATTAATCCACCCACAATTATCCGGGCTGGGATTGTTAATGCAACATTTGTAACCAGCAATGCTTTTACATTTGACTTTGAAAGCCAGTCGAATTGTTCGATCATCTTTGAAAGAACACCAGCCATATTAAACCATACAACAAAGGTTAAAAAGAATGCTATCCATGTTAGATGTAAGGTTGTGATACTTGGATTCTTAAAATCCAACAATGAAGGTGCTTTATTAGCCATAGGTTTTGATTTACTTTTAATATTAATTACTGCTTCAAGCGTCCTCGCTTGAAGGATAAACTTGTTTCAAGCGTGGACGCTTGAAACAAGTTGGTGTTAATTATTTTTTGAACGAACACCATTAACCAGCTTTCTGGATTTTCTTATTTTCTTCCGATCCCAATTCCAAATTACATATTGGTAACTTCTGAAGAAATATGAAAATGGATATACCAAAAAGTGCATGAACCTTGTGAATGGAATCATCCCAATAAGCACAAATGCTGAAACAATGTGTATTTTTATTGATAGCGGTAAGGCCGATACAGCTAAAATATCAGGATTAAGTAAAAACAGCGATTTTAAATATGGAGTTAGTACACTCGGAAACCATGCAGATCCCCATCTTAAAAAGTATGCTACCCAAAGTCCAGTTAATATTTGAGTAAGTAGAATTACATAAACAAATGCATCCATTTTGGTTGTAACCATTAGTAGCCTTTTGTGTTTTAACCTTCTTACAATTAAGAGAGCAAGTCCAACAAATGCTGAAATCCCAAATCCAAATGCAACAACTTCAAGGATAACTAATCTAACGGGTATGCTATTCCATGCAATTACACTTCTGGGAAACAGAAATGCAACAAGGTGTCCAAAGAATAAGAACATAAGTCCCCAATGAAATGGGCGGCTACCATAGAATAATTCCCGGCTTTCAAGAAATTGAGATGATAATGAAGATACCTTAAACCCAAAATTCACATACCTGAATATTGAGCCAACAAGTAGTATAACTATTGCCGCATATGGCAGGCCGATAAAGAAGAAATAGTTGCTCATAATTAGAATCTTTTTTGTTTACAATTTGAATCACATACTGTCATTTTTGGTGATGGCATCAGAAATTCATTTTTACCATTGAACTTTTCCTCAGCAAAGGCAAAACCTTTAAGTTCCTCGCCCTTAAAATCATTTTGAAGCATGTAAACCAAGACCTCCAATAGGTCTTTGTAGTAATTATCTATATTTTGAAATTTCGTAAGCATAAACCTAACCGTAGGCATTGTTATGATAAAGCCTAGTTCTTCAGCGAACTCAGGGTTAAGGGTTTTTGAAAGAAGACTTAACACATTTGGTAGATGATCTGCAAGTTCTTTTCCACAATCAACACCAGCAATAGCATGTTCTTTCTGAAGGTTTACAAGCAATTGAGCTCTTTTATAGTCTTCACCAAACATTACGTATCCGAGATCAAGAAAGCAAATAGCCGCAACATCAAAAGTTTTCATGAAATATTCTTGGTGACTCTTTAAGTCTGACTTTTCAATATTCTCAAGAAAGTCTGTCATTTTTTGTGACATTTCCGGATATATTTCCTGAACAATATTCAATGTTGCCTTTGCATTGGAAACCAGATTTTCGTCAGGATACCTGAATAAATCTGCAATCTTATTATAATGATTCAATGATTTCATTTAGTTGTTTTTTATATCAATAATTGACTAAAGGCCTCTAACAGGAGGTTCTTTAAAACCAAAACCGGAATTACCTTTTACATCAGCTGTGCTTTCCAGCATTTCTATGGCTTCTTCACGATGAGCTGGAGGAATAACAAAACGCTGATCAAAAAGAGGAAGAGAAGTCAACCTGAAAATATCATCGGCTGTTTCCTTGTCCATTACAGAATCCCTCAATGCATCAGTTGCTTCTTCTTCTGGTAAGTCTCCCACAGTTTCTGCACGTCGATGTAGTCGCACTGCCATTAGTTTTTTCAATACTGTTTTAATGGTATCTACGTTTCCGGCACTGAATAAGCTAGCCAAGTAACTCATTGGCAATCGTGATTTATCAACTGCCCCCCAGAAAGATTCTGATGTGGTTTCATAGGAACCTTCTTCATTTGCATATGACATTGTAGGTAACAATGGTGGTACATAAAAAAGGTTAGGTAATGTCCTGAATTCAGGATGTAAAGGAAGTGCTAATCCCCACTTTTTCACAAATTTATAGACTGGTGATTTTTGTGCACATTCGATTGTAGATTCATGGATGCCATTTTCTTTTGCTGCGGCAATAACCTTAGGGTCAAAAGGATCAACATATATGGCAAGCTGGTTTTTAACAAGGTCATCATCATTGCTGGCAGCAGCAGCTTCGATTTTATCGGCATCATAAAGCATTACACTTATGTACCTAATTCGTCCAACACATGAGTGATGGCATGCTGGTGCTTCACCGGCTTCCAGACGAGGGTAACAAAGAACACATTTTTCCGATTTTCCAGTATTCCAGTTATAATAGCTTTTCTTGTATGGGCATGCTGTTACACACATTCTCCAAGCGCGACATTTTTTTTGATTAATCAGAACAACTCCATCTTCACCTCTTTTATAAATTGCTCCTGATGGGCAAGCAGCCACACAGGCAGGGTTAAGACAATGGTTACACATCCTTGGTAGATAATGAAAACTCATTCTTTCAAGTTGAAACATAGCCTCATGGTCAGCAGGGGACATGTTTTTAAAGTTCACATCGTTTTTAGCATATTCCTCTGATCCCGCAAGGTCATCGTCCCAGTTAGGTCCTGATTTGGGTGTAATATATTCCCCGGTTATAAGAGATACTGGGCGTGCAATGGGTTGGTCATCACCCTCTTCAGCCTCAAATAAATTCTCATACTGGTAGGTCCAAGGCTCATAATAGTCATCTAATACAGGCATGTTTGGATTGTGGAATAAGCCCTTAATTCCTTTGAATTTTCCGGCACCCTTGAGTAATACAGAATTTCCCTTTTTTACCCAACCGCCTTTGTATATTTCCTGATCTTCCCATTTGCTGGGATATCCTGTTCCCGGTTTAGTTTCAACATTATTCCACCACATGTATTCTGCACCTTTTCTGTCGGTCCATATATTTTTACAGGCAATCGAACAGGTATGACACCCGATACATTTGTCGAGGTGAAACACCATTGCTATTTGTGATCTAATATCCATGGTTGATTCTGTTTTAAAATTCTACTTTATTCATTTTTTGAACTAGGACGAAAGTGTCGCGGTTAACCCCAACAGGTCCCCAATAGTTAAAATGGTATGTAAACTGGCCATATCCACCAACCATAAGGTTTGGTTTAAGGTGAACACGGGTAAAACTATTGTTGTTACCAGATCGCTTTCCACCTCTTACCTGAGATTTTGGTGTGGAATAGGTCCGTTCAACAGCGTGGTAAACAATACAAAGTCCTTTGGGAATCCTTGCACTCACACATGCTCTTGTTGAATATACACCATTGTCATTAAAAACTTCAACCCAATCGTTGTCTCTGATTCCCAGTTCTTTTGCATCTTCAACACTTAACCAGCAAGGTTCCATACCTCTGGATAGTGTAAGCATCCTAAGTGTATCACCATAGGTAGAGTGAATATGCCATTTACCATGGGGAGTCATAACATTCAGCATTTTGGCTTTTCCAGTTGCCACTGTTTGACGTAATTCACCGTAAGCTTCAGGTCGTGGAGATGGTTTGTAAGTTGGTAAATGTTCTCCAAACTTTATATAACCCTCATGATCAAGATAAAAATGTTGACGCCCTGTAAGTGTACGCCATGGTACTAAACGTTCAACGTTATATGTGTATGCAGAATACGCACGACCATCATTCATTAATCCAGACCAAACAGGACTTTGGTTGTATCTATGTGGTTTTGCCTGTAAATCCTTATATTTAATAAGAACATCTTGGCTTCCTTCACTTATGTCGGTTAGTTTTAATCCTGTTCTTTTCTCAGCACCTTCGTAGGCTCTTTGACTTAGTACACCATTTGTTAAACTTGAAAGATGCAATACTGCGTTTGCAGCTTCTTCGTCTTCGTAGAGTGAAGGATACTTGATGCCATCAACTTCCTGAAGGTGATCTTTGTCTTTCAACATATCATCGTAAAAATCACCACATTGGTAACTGTTACCATGGGCACCTAATCCGTTTCTTATATTAGGGCCAAGGCTGATGAACTTTTCATAAATTTTCGTGTAATCACGGTCTACAACTACCATGTTGTGCATGGTTTTGCCAGGAATAGGTTCACACTCACCTTTGCTCCAGTCTTTAATTTCCCTTTGACTTATTTCTCCCGGGCTATCATGTTGTATTGGAACATTAACCAGATCTCTAATTGGTTTATTGAAATGAGTTTTAGCCAATTCACTGGTTGCTTTTGCAATCTCACGGAAAATCATCCAGTCGCTCTTGGATTCCCAAACGGGAGCAATTGCTTTTGATAGAGGATGGATAAATGAGTGCATATCGGTACTATTAAGGTCTGTCTTTTCATACCAGGATGCAGCCGGTAATACTATATCTGAATATAGTGCGGAAGTGTCCATTCTAAAATTCAGATTAACGATCAAGTCCATTTTTCCCTCAGGGTTCTCACTTTTGACTTTAATGTCTTCAACAAATTGATCAGCTACTTCATCTGCAATGGTATTATTATGCGTGCCTAAATAATGCTTAAGGAAGAATTCATGTCCTTTTGCACTACCTGCGATCGCATTGCCTCTCCATATATACCAAACCCGTGGAAAATTGATTTCTTCGTCGGGTTCAACAACAGAGTATTCAAGTTTTTTATTCTTTAATTGATCTACTACATAATCTTTGATTTCATCATCAGTCTTGGCACCTACTTTTTCTGCATCTGTTACTATATCCAGATTGCTTTTATTATATTGAGGATAAAAAGGCATCCATCCGTTTTTCACAGCTTTTACTGTCATGTCAGCCGAATGCATTGAGCTCAGTTCGTTTTTAGGAACTGTGTTATAATCAGCCTGGTTACCATCGTATCTCCATTGATTGGAGTTAATATAATGCCAAATGGGAGCCTGCTGCAGACGTACACCATTTTGCCAGTCTTTGCCTGACATGATTGTGGCCCATGAATCTGTAGGTGCAAGTTTTTCCTGTCCCACATAATGATTCATACCACCACCATTTACACCGATACAACCTGTAAGCATCAAAGCCATGGTTCCGGCGCGATAAATCAAGTTATTATGATACCAATGGTTGATGCCTGCACCAATAATGATACTACATTTACCATGTGTTGTTTCAGCAGTTCTTGCCCACTCACGAGCAAATTGAAGTACTGTTTTTGGTCCTATTCCAGTGAGAATTTCTTGCCAAGCAGGAGTGTAGGCTGCTTCTTTTTCCTCATATGTTGTTGGGTAATCACCACCTAATCCACGATCTACGCCATATTGAGCCATTATCAGATCATAAACAGTTGTAACTGTTACTTTTCCATCGGATGTTTCAACATACTTTACGGGAACACCACGGTCAGCAGTATTACTCTTGCCATATTCCACAAACTCAACCTGAAGCACTTCATCATTGTTTTCCAATAATGTAAGTACAGGATCATAAGGTTTTCCAGTTTCTGCATCTTCAAATTTCATGTTCCAGTTACCGTCTTTTCCATCCCAGCGATGTCCTGAGCTACCTCCTGGACATACAAAATCGCCACTTTCAGAATCAATATTCAAAAACTTCCAGTCGCCTTTTTCAATATCTTTGTATTTCTTTACTGAATTAGCTCGAAGTAGTCTGCCTGGAACCAGTTTACCATCTTTTTCATCTATTTCAACTAGGAAAGGGCTATCAGTATATTTCTTTGTATAATCTATAAAATATGGAGTTTGCTTTTCATAATGATATTCTTTAAGAATAACATGTGTAACAGCCATCCAGAAAGCACCATCCTGACCAGCATGGACAGGTACCCACTTGTCGGCATATTTTGCAACCATATTAAAATCAGGAGCAAAAACTACTGTTTTTGTACCGTTGTGACGTGATTCTGAGAAGAAATGTACATCAGGAGTACGAGTCATACCAAGGTTAGCTCCCATTACGGCAATAAACTTGGAGTTAAACCAATCTGCACTTTCAGCAACATCAGTTTGTTCTCCCCATATTTCAGGAAATGAGTTTGGTAAATCACAATACCAATCATAAAAGCTGAGGTTTACACCTCCCATTAATTGCAAAAATCTTGAACCTGCAGCATAGCTGAGCATCGACATGGCCGGAATTGGTGAAAACCCGGTAAGTCTATCGGGACCATATTTCTTTACTGTGTAGATATTAGAAGCCGCAATAATTTCTTTTGCCTCATCCCATGTTGCCCGTCTGAATCCACCTTTTCCTCTGGCTATCTGATATCGGCGGCGAGTTTTAGGATTAGTTTGGATGTTTTCCCACGCCTGTAGAGCATCTCCAGTTTTGGCTTTTTCTTCATTGAAAATATCAATAAGAGCACCGCGGATCATTGGATATTTGACCCTGATTGGACTGTATAAATACCATGAAAAAGATATTCCACGCTGACAACCTCTTGGTTCATATGGAGGCAAGGATTTCTCAAGTAGTGGATAATCCATTGCCTGAGTTTCCCAAACAACAATTCCGTCTTTAACATGAATATTCCAACTACACCCACCGGTGCAGTTTACTCCATGAGTACTCCTTACTACTTTATCGTGTTGCCATCTGTTTCTGTAAAGCTCTTCCCATTGTCTTGTCTTTGGGGAGATTAGATCTTTTATCCAGCTCATATATATTGATTTTGCTTAGTTGATTACAGGTGATTGTCGTTGATGAATTTCATGATTTACACTTTTACTCTTTCTCTTAAAGTAAAGCACAAGTATTGATGTAAATATTGAGAGGAACATAAATATCCCAAATATTGCGAACGTGATACTAAAGTCAACGGGATGTTGATAATACCTTTCCTGACTAACAGACCTTAGATATGCTGTTAGGTTATGAACTTCCTCGGTTGTTAATGGATTTTTTGAATATGTAACTGCCATTGCAGGAAATGGTGAATTGGATATTATTGCAGATACACCTGCGCTACCCATTATTTCATACGTAAGTGTCAGGTCTTTGGCTAAAGTACCACTACTGAAAATCCTGTCATCCTTAACACTATGGCATGATATGCAAGATGCACCACCATTGGCAAGTCTCTTTTTTCCAGAGAAAAGCAGAAGACCATCACTTATATGTTCTGTGGTTGCATTTACTAACAAGTCTACTCTAACAGGTGCGACTGCATTATCTGTTGTTCCAGAGCTTGCCGCAGCAATATAATTTAGAACTGCTGTAACTTTTCCTCCATTCAAAGGTTGATCAGGCATCAATAGTTTATTGTACTCCTTATAGATAGATTCTGCATCTGGATCGCCACTGTTAATCAAAGTTTGTGATGACTGTATAAATGCACCTAGCCATTCGGGGGATCTTTTGTTTGTGATGTCTTTCAGATCGGGACCTACCAATCGGCCTCCACCGATTGTATGGCATGCCACACACAATTTAGTGAATAGTTCTTGCCCTTCATCAGCTTTACTAGTTGTGAAGACAATTATTCCAATAAGAAGCAAAAGGGATTTTTTTAGATGATATTTCATAAAAATGCCATTAAAATTTGGAGTATAAAAATATTAATAAAATTAATTTGAAAACAATAAAATATGCGCATGGTCATAGTTTATATAGAATCTAAATAAGATATACTATAATAAAAATACTGAAAACCAACAAGAAAGGCAAATATCAGAATGAGTAAGCTGTGATCAAGACACCTTAAAATATGATAACTATCATATTAAATAGTAGCATTTTTAGTCGTATGATGGTGTTAACTTTTTTGGGTTAGATAGTTGATAGAACTTATTATTTGGATTGCATAATCAGTTTTAGGTGACTCTGATTTTAGCAATTAAAAAGAATGTAAGAGGCTTCTTTTATGTAATATTGCATGATTGATCACACACAATTTTAAGGATGGAATTTTACCGAATAGTTGACGTTTGTACTAATGAAAAAAGAATTAGAGATGTGCTAACATTTGAAAACCTTGAAAAAATGAGCAGACATCTTTTTGAGATTGATACTCCGGGGAAAAGAGAGGCATCCATTGGAAGTATATGGGGCGAATTCACTTTGAGTCGTGATAATATTAATGGCGGATTACGTTTCGCTCTGGTTGAATGTCCTAATGCTTTAGCATGGACAGTTACTACGGGTTTTCCTCCTGAACGGGAATCTATAGTAATACATCTCACTATTAACAGAAAGCAGAAACAGCAACAGTTTATTGATGAGATTGAAGATTTTTTAGTTGACCATTCTCAATGTCTGGAAAATATCTTTTGTAAGTAGCATCCTAGACTAATTCAATCTAATCATTTTTGAAAGAGTTATTTACTCTTCAATATTTGCTACTATTAATGAAAGAGGACAATAGTTATTTTCATGTAAAAAAGAAAATATAACTTTACCAATGTAAATGGAAGAACAAATGAATTTGAATCTAGCTGTATTAATTGACGGAGATAATATCCCATCTGCACACGTGAAAGAAATGATGGAAGAGATTGCTAAATATGGAAATCCAACCATAAAGCGGATATATGGCGACTGGACAAAACCTCATTTGTCGAAATGGAAGAACCTACTACTCGAAAATGCCATAACTCCAATTCAGCAGTATGGTTATACAACTGGTAAGAATGCAACCGACTCAGCAATGATAATTGATGCAATGGATATCCTGTATTCTGAGAAAGTTAATGGCTTTTGCCTGGTTTCAAGTGATAGTGATTTTACAAGGTTAGCAACACGATTAAGGGAAGCTGGAATGCAGGTAATTGGAATTGGTGAAAAAAAGACTCCGAATCCATTTATTGTTGCTTGCGATAAATTCATTTATATAGAAATTCTGAAAAATGCATCCAAAGACCGAGAGTCTGAAAATGAAAAAGATACATCTAAAGAGGTTGTTGATAGTATTACCCCAAAGGTTGTAAAGCTTATTACTACAACTATAAACGACTTATCAGATGATGATGGATGGGCCTTATCGGGAGATGTTGGAAGTTTA
>CALCGQ010000273.1 GCA_937901015.1 uncultured Bacteroidota bacterium
ATTTTTTACGAAATTTGCTGTTCCTTAAAAAAGATATTAATTGAAATTATAAACTTATAAACATCTGACTATGAAAATACTAGTTTTAATTAGTAATGTCCCCGACACTACAACAAAGATTCGTTTTTCGGGCGACAATACTACTTTTGATGATGCAGGAGTTCAGTGGATAATTAACCCATGGGATGAACTTGCTTTAACAAGAGCCATGGAACTTAAAGAGGCTGGCGGAATTGATAAGATTACCGTAGCTAACGTGGGTGAAAAAACAACTGAGGCAACTTTAAGAAAAGCGCTCGCAGTAGGTGCCGATGATGCAATTAGAATTGATGCTTCTGCAAAAGATGCATTTTTTGTTGCAAGTCAACTTGCAGAAGTAGCTAAAGAATATGACCTAATACTTGCTGGTATTGAGGCTTCTGATTATAATGGTAACGCAGTTGGTGGAATGCTTGCAGAGATCCTTGACTTTAATTCTGTTTCTGCAGTATCAGGAATTAATATTGATGGCGGTGTATTTAAAGTTAATCGTGAGATAGATGGCGGTTCACAAGTATTGTCAATAGCCGGACCATTGGTTGCAATTGTTCAGAAAGGGATTGCTAAAGAACCCAGAATTCCTGCAATGCGTGGAATTATGATGGCTCGAAAAAAACCTTTAAATGTTGTTGCTCCTGTGGATTCAAGTGAGAGAACACAATTTGTAAACTTTGAACTTCCACCACCGAAAGCAGCATGTAAAATGATAGATGAAGATAATGCTAAAGAAATTATCACTCTATTACATGAAGAAGCGAAGGTGTTGTGATGAATTTGAAAATTAGAGAATTAGAGAATTTGAAAATTAGAGAATTTGAAAATTGAGAAATGATAAGCCAAATATAATTGTTGAGTTAACTTTTAAGTTTGCTTTAAATATTATTTCCTTTACAGATATTTTATTGAAAAAAGGGAAAAGTGTAATTGCAAATCAGCTACTTAAATCAGGAACATCTATTGGTGCTAATGTAAGAGAAGCTCAAAATGCTGAGAGTAAAGCAGACTTTATACACAAGATGAAAATCGCTGCTAAAGAAGTTGATGAAACACAATATTGGTTAGAATTATTGAAACAATCAAAAGGTTACCCAATTGATGATGAACTATTAGTTCAGATATTATCAATTCAGAAGGTAATTTCAAAAATAATCTCAACATCAAAAAATTCAAAATAAAATGATGTCAATTATCTATATTTTCAAATCTTCAAACTCATTAATCTTCAAATCTATTAACATTCAAATTATCAAATAAAATTTAAAAACATGTCAATATTAGTATATACAGAAAATTGGGATGGCAAATTTAAGAAGCTAAGCTTTGAGCTTGTTTCTTATGCATCAGCCATTGCAAAAGAAATGGGAGTGGCAGTAACAGCTCTCTCAATAGGAAATGTAGCCGATAGTGAATTGGCCCTTCTGGGAAATTTCGGTGCATCAAAAATATTAAACGTAAACGACGATAGATTTAACTCACTGGATAATAAAGCACTTTCCAAAGCAGTAGTTGCTGCTGCCCAAAGTGAGAATGCAAAGGTTGTAGTGTTTGCAAATAATAACTTAGGTAAAGCCATTGCACCAAGGGTATCAGTTAAACTTGATGCTGGTTTAGTTGCTGGTGTTACTTCATTACCTATTTCAATGGATCCATTCGTGGTTAAAAAGAAGGTATTCACAGGTAAAGCATTCGCAAATGTTCAAATTGATACTGATGTGAAAATCATAACATTCTCACAGAATTCATATGAACTTGTGGAAACTGATGCAGCAGCAGCCGTTGAATCATTTGATCCTGGTGTAGCTGACTCTGATTTTGCTACCACTGTTGAGGAAACAAATAAAGTAACAGGTAAGGTATTGCTTATGGATGCTGAAATTGTTGTTTCTGGTGGCCGAGGTATGAAAAGTGGTGATAATTGGACAGGCCTTGAAGACCTTGCTGATGCACTAGGTGCTGGTCTTGCTTGTTCCCGTCCTGTATCCGACGAAGGTTGGAGACCACATGATGAACACGTTGGCCAAACAGGTAAAATGATTGCACCAAATCTTTATTTTGCATTTGGAATTTCTGGAGCAATACAACACCTAGGTGGAGTGAGTTCTTCAAAAGTTATAGTTGCTGTTAATAAAGATGCTGAAGCTCCGATTTTTGAAGCTGCAGACTATGGTATTATTGGTGATGTTAATACAGTAATTCCAAAATTTATAGAAGCTGTAAAAGAACTATAGAAAATTAAATATTTTTTAATTAAAACCTGATTACAATATGTGGTCAGGTTTTTTTATTGATTAAATTTGAAGTTTTAAAATATGACCATGATAGAGATTTACCACAACCCAAGATGCAGTAAGTCAAGGGCAGGATTGCAATTTGTTAAGGATCATACCGATGATTATAAGGTTATTGAATACCTAAAGGAACCATTGGATGAAGAAAAACTCAAAGTGCTATTAATGAAGTTAAATCAAAAACCTCATGATATAGTTAGAACTCAGGAAGCAATCTACAAATCGAATTATAAAGGAAAGAACTTCACAGATGATGAGTGGGTAAAGATATTGGTCGAAAACCATAAGCTTATTAAAAGACCCATTGTTGTAAAAGGCAATAAGGCAATTTGGGGAGTTCCTGTAGAAACACTTTCAGAATTCTTTTAGTTTTTTTATCCATAGATAACATTCATTCATCAAAAATATCCAGAAATGAAATATAGAATTGAACATGACACCATGGGAGAAGTGCAAGTACCTGCTGAAAAGTATTGGGGAGCACAAACTCAAAGATCGAAAATGAACTTTAAGATTGGCCCTGAGGGATCAATGCCCGATGAAATTATTGCTGCTTTCGCATACCTTAAGAAATCAGCTGCACTTGCAAACTCTGAGTTGGGAGTGCTACCAGAAGAAAAAGCATCCTTAATTGGAAAAGCATGTGATGAAATTCTTGAAGGAAAACTTGAAGGGAATTTTCCATTGGTTATCTGGCAAACAGGATCAGGTACTCAGTCGAATATGAATATGAATGAGGTTATTGCCAATCGAGGACATGTTATTAATGGTGGTACATTGGCAGATGACAAAAAAGACCTACATCCAAATGATGATGTGAATAAATCGCAGTCTTCAAATGATACATTCCCTACAGCTATGCATATTGCAGCCTATAAGCTTATTGTGGAGAATACAATCCCAGGCGTGGAGATGCTAAGAGACGAACTGGAAAAAAAATCAAAAGCTTTTAAAGATATTGTTAAAACTGGTCGTACGCACCTTATGGATGCAACACCTCTGACTCTGGGACAAGAATTCTCAGGCTATGTGACTCAGCTTAACTTCGGATTAGCCGCTTTATCAAACACACTTCCTCACCTAAGTGAATTGGCACTTGGCGGAACTGCAGTAGGTACAGGACTTAATACGCCCAAGAACTACGATGTTGTTGTGGCTTCAAAGATTGCTTCTTTAACAGGATATCCATTTGTGACTGCACAAAATAAATTTGAGGCCCTTTCAGCTCATGATGCTATAGTTGAAACTTCTGGTGCTCTTAAGCAGTTGGCAGTGAGTATTATGCATATTGCGAATAATATCCGCATGCTGGCTTCTGGTCCTAGGTGTAGTATTGGTGAAATCCAACTTCCCGCCAATGAGCCGGGTTCAAGTATTATGCCTGGTAAGGTAAATCCTACCCAAAATGAGGCGATCACAATGGTGTGTGCTCAGGTAATTGGTAATGATACTACCATTACAGTTGGTGGAATGCAAGGGCATTATCAATTGAATGTTTTTAAACCAGTTATGATCTCGAACTTGCTTCAGTCAGCAAGGTTATTGGGTGATGCTTGTGTTTCGTTTACAGTAAATGCAGTTGTTGGTATTGAGCCAAATTACAGTGTTGTAAAAGAAAAACTGGAGAATTCACTAATGTTGGTTACAGCTTTAAATACTCATATTGGGTATGAGAAAGCAGCGAAGATTGCAAAAAAAGCACATGCTGAAGGAACTACTTTACGTGAGGCAACTCTTGCACTTGGGTATCTTGATGATGCTACTTTTACGGAGTTAGTTGATCCTGGTAAAATGATCTAATTAATTGGATCATTGGTTGTGTTATTAATGAGAAATATACTGTATTGCAGTTGAGTTAATTATTCTATTTATAGTACAATAATTTATTGTTATGGATAAACCTGTAATTGTTCAAAAACGATCTCTGAAACTTGAGATGGAACCAGGTACATATTATTGGTGTGCTTGTGGGCGAAGTGAAAAACAGCCATTTTGTGATGGATCACATAAAGGCACCAGTTTCAGGCCTGAAAAAGTTGTTATAACCGAAAAACAAATTGTTCCCTGGTGTATGTGTAGATATAGCGAGAAGGGTGCAATTTGTGATAATAAGCACAGGGAACTTTAAGATACAAGTAAGAAGTTAATTCCTTCCTTAAAGCCCTTCGTTATAAGATAACTTTTGATTTCTGCTCGAGCATCGCTTTGTTTTATGTAGACAAGTACAAAAATGCTATCTGATGATGGTATATTTTTATAATAATGTACTTCTTTATCTAGCTGTCGTTTCTCGTTTTTTGTGTCTATATAAGATACAATATTAATCCCATGCTTTTCCAATAGAGTGGCTCTTCTTCGGGAAATTTTACTTGCTCCCCATATTGAGACATTTGGGTAAAACGGATTGTTTTTTTTCAGCCAAATAGCCAGATATTTTGTTTTTATCCTGTAAAATGAACTGTCACTGTAAATAGAGGCAGTGCGTGAAAGCCTTGTGTCGGAATCGTGCCAATTAAGAAGTTTGCTATCAACTTTCCCAACTTTTACACCAGCATCCATCCACCTAAGCCACATCTCATAATCTTCAGGAAAGTCACCTTCTATATACATTCCGTATTTTAAAGCGACTTTTCGTCGCCACATGGCAGAAGGATTAATAATAGGCATCTCAATGAATCTGTTGTTGAAAATATCCAAATAGTCAATGAGTGAATTGTTCCATTCAACAAATCTTGCCATACCGCCAGTCATATTTGAATGGCTCATGTGCTGAACCAATGAACCAACTGCACCGTAATCATGGTTGTTAATCAGGAAGTTATATTGCGTTTCAAGTCTAAGGGGGTGAGACCAGTCATCCGAATCCATTCTTACAATAAACTCTCCACAGCTTTCTTCCCACCCTTTGTTTGAGGCATTAACAACTCCCTGTTTTTTCTCTCTGGCTAATGCGAAACGGATGTCACCATCAACAATTTCTTGAGCAATTTTTACACTATTGTCAGTTGAGTTATTATCAATAAGAATGCATTCAAAATCAGTAAATGACTGATTTTGGATACTTGATATTGCTCTCTTTAATGTTTTTCCAGAATTAAAAAATGGTAGAATAACAGATATTTGAGGTTTTTGTTTTTGCATGCTAATTGTTTGAAATCAGCACGTCATTTGGTACCTTAATAAGATTGTTCATCCTGTAAACGAAAACACGTTTGGCAACATTGCCTCCTCTGAATATATTAATAGTGTCGGTGAGTATTACAGTTTCGAAATGCGAATAGTAGCTTGTTTCAGGTTCGTTGTACTCCCTGCTATCAGTCAAATAGTAAGCATCCATCCCGGTTTCAAAACCTCCATTTTTTCTGTTTATCCATGCATATTTGTGAATTTTTGTCAAATCACCAAATCCATAACTTTTTAATCCTGCAGGGCTTGCTGCATAATAATCGAAGTTCGCCAGAGGGAACCATTTCGACCCTATCATAATACAATTATCAGATACAAGATTGTTTTTCTTATCCCTTTCCACAATATCAATGAATTGCTCCCCTGCTTGCTTATATCCATATATATCCAATGATGGGTCATCTTTACCTATACGATGGTATTCTTCTGTTGAATCGATTGAGATTATTCCAAAGTTTATCTGGGTAAAGCCAACTATAATCGTGGTTACTAGTATTGATAGTGATATGGTTATAATATTAGGTAACCGGCTATGGTTCTTAACTTTACCATTAACATATATTGCTGCAAGCGGAATTAACGCAGTTATTCCAGGAGCCGTCCAGTGTGGTAATGTCCTGCGAGTCAATGAAAAAATGATAAATATTATTATGATCGGGAGACTTGATAAAATAAGTACTCTGAAATGGCTCTTTTCTATTGATAATTTCCCCCTGAATCCATCAATTATTGCAAGTATGACTAAAATGTAAACAATTGGATTATTATAGAGTAATTCCCCAAGAATTTCACTCAGAAAATAATCAAACCTTATGGAATAACCAGACATATCGACGCGTTCGGTGTGGAAGTTGAAGCTAATGAAATCACTATTAATATTCCATAATAGAATGGGTAGTGAAATAATAATAGATATAATTATCGATAGATATAGCCATCTGCTTTTAAGCCACTCACGATTGTAAATTAGTATATAAGCACCAATTCCAAACCATAGAAATATGGTAGTATACTTTGATAGAATACCAAGGCCGATAACAGCACCAATCCTTAGCATATTTAATCCTGTCATTGGTAAATTAGGGCATTTTGGTACTGTCTTAATAATTAGGAAAATCGCCCATAACCAGAATAAACTTTGAGGTGTGTCGGGTAGTATAAAAATACCGGTAATAATTGAAGCATATACTGATGAAACATATAATAGCGAGGCAAAGTAACCAGTTCTTGAGTCTGATAATTGAATTCCAATTTTGAATATTATCCAGATGTTAATGGTGCCTATAATTACCGAACCAAGCCTAAGGAAGAATTCGCTCTCAAATAATAGATTAAGGGTTGTAATCTGCATTACCAATCCAACCATTAGAGGATGGTCGAAGTGTGACCAGTCTGGATATAAAGCATATAATCGGTAATACACTTCATCATTCCCAAACTCCAGGAAACCTGCCAGAAGTCCCCTTATTAGTGCTGATATGAGCATCAGCAATAATACATAGTTTGAATATTTTTTATAATTGAGCATTTGTCTATTTCCTTTTTCTTGATTTTTCCCCTATGGCAATTCACCTTCATATATGATTATTGCATTCAAATACATATGTGAAACATCATCAAAGTTAATCTTTGTTATTAAAATAGGAAGAAC
>CALCGQ010000274.1 GCA_937901015.1 uncultured Bacteroidota bacterium
AGATCTTTGAGGTAAAACAAAAGGATTACGGTACGGCATGGCGTATACTTCGATTAAGTAGTTTGACGGATCAGATATATATTAAGGCAAACCGGATACGTAGTATTCAGGTGAAAGATAAGAATTTGGTTGATGAAGGAATTGTGCCGGAGTTTGTTGGGATTGTAAATTATTCAGTAATGGCATTAATTCAGCTTGACCTTGGAGTAAGTGAATCAGCTGATATGAGTTCTGCGGATTCAATAAAACTTTATACTCAGAAGCTGGTTGAATCTCGTGATTTAATGATGAATAAGAATCATGATTATGACGAAGCATGGCGAAATATGAGAGTTTCATCATTAACCGATATTATATTGATGAAGTTATTAAGAATCAAGCAAATTGAGGACAACCAAGGACAGACAATTGTATCAGAAGGTTTAGATGCTAATTATCAGGATATTATTAATTATTCATTGTTCGCTTTAATTAAGTTAATCGTAGAAAAGGAAAATGCTTAGAAAGAAAATATCAGAACCTTTATTGGTAAAGGTTATTCGAATAATTACCGCATCAGTTTTTATTTTTTCAGCAGTTGTAAAGGGTGTTGATCCTTTTGGAACTGACTATAGGGTAGTTGATTATTTGGAAGCATATGGTTGGTATTCACTTGTTGATTACTCATTTGTGCTTTCAATATTATTAATTAGTGCTGAATTTCTGCTTGGAGTTGCTCTTCTGTTAAAATTGAAATCGAAGCTTGCATCATTGGGAGTTCTTTTGATAATGATTTTCTTCACATTAGTCACATATTTTGATGCCATGTATGAATTGGTCCCTGATTGTGGTTGCTTTGGAGATGCTGTGAAACTAACTAATTGGGAAACTTTTTACAAGAATATTGTACTTCTAGGCTTTGCTATTATCATTTTCTTAAGCAGAAGTAAACTTGGAGTTAGACTTCATCAATGGGCTCAACTAGTTCTTCTAATTATTATCTTGGGAGTTTTTGATTTGTTTATCTATTACAATTATAATCACTTGCCTGTAATTGATTTTAGAGCATGGGAAGTAGGTAATGATATGAAGAGTTCTGGAAAAGAAACTGTGGTTAATTATCTTGTATATAAGAACATGTCAACTGGCGAGTTAAAGGAATATGTCTCTCCAAATTATCCGTGGAACGACTCAGTTTGGATGTCGGAATGGGAGTTTGTGAATCAACGTATAGATGATTCAAAGTTAGTATTGAAACATGGATTAGTAATCGAGGATGAGTCAGGAAATAATCTCACTGAAGAATTGATTGAGAATCCTGATTATCAGTTACTATTAACTGTTTATGATATTGAGAAAGCGAATATGCAAGGTTTGTTAGAGGCTTCGAATCTGTATTCAGAATTGGAAGATGTAAACTTTGCTTTGGTTACAAGTTCAACGATTGAGGAACTTGAAAATTATCGAGAATTATACAACATTAATTATAATATTTATTTTGGTGATGACATTGAATTAAAAGCCATGATCAGATCTAATCCTGGTATGATCCTTCTAAAGGATGGCATTGTAATCCAAAAATGGCATTATAACGATTTTCCTGACATTGAAAAGGTAGTTGAATTAACTTCTAAATGATAAGATTTATAATCAGACGATTATTTTATGGCTTCCTTGTTCTTTGGGGTGTCGTAACCGTTATTTTCTTTTTATTCAATATACTTCCTGGAGATCCTGCTCGAATGTTACTCGGTCAAAGGTCTGACATTTCATCTGTTGAAGCAATCACTAAAGAGTTAGGCTTGGATAAGCCACTTATAACGCAGTATGCCAAATTCTTAAACGATTTATCTCCAATATCATATCATAATTATACAAATGTTGAAAGTTATTGGTACTTGGATGAGCTAAAGTATGGTAGTTCACTAATAATTATTCCAATTGATGGAGCTGGGATTTCTCTTAAATTTCCATACTTGCGAACATCATATCAAAGTAAGAGGCAAGTAAGTAGTATAATCGCTGAAGCATTCCCCAAAACATTATTGTTAGCATCAACATCAATATTAATTGCAATGATTATTGGAATATTATTGGGAATCCCTGCGGCGCTGTATAAGGATAGTTTTTTAGATCGAGCACTGTTGGTTTTTTCTTCATTTGGAATGTCTATACCATCATTCTTTGCGGCTATTATTATGGCATGGCTTTTTGCATTTGTATTGGCGGATTACACAGGTCTTCAGATGTTCGGAAGCTTGTATTCTGTTGATGATTTTACTGGAGAGAAGTATCTTGATTTAAAAAACCTCATACTACCTGCCATTACACTTGGTATACGTCCGTTAGCTATTGTTGTAAGTTTAACACGAAGTTCATTATTGGATGCATTATCTCAGGATTATATCCGAACTGCTAAAGCAAAAGGGTTGAGTAGTTTTAGGGTTGTGGTATTTCATGGATTAAGAAATGCACTTAATCCTGTAATTACTGCAATCACTGGTTGGTTTGCTTCTCTTATGGCAGGAGCAGTATTCGTTGAATATGTATTTGACTGGAAGGGTATAGGAGTCGTAATTGTAGATTCTCTTGAGAAATATGATCTACCTGTAATAATGGGGTCTGTTCTCTTTATATCAGTGGTACTGATTTTGGTAAATATCTTTGTGGATATTATGTATGCTGCTCTGGATCCGAGGATTAGGTTGGATTAGAATAATTTTTTATACTTTTACTTTTCCAAAGTTTAAACTTTGGAAAAGTAAAAGTCAAAATAACCCAAAAATATCGAATATGGAACCGCTAATTCCCAACTATTATTATCACATCTATAATAGAATTAATGGAAGTGATACCTTGTTCAATGAACCCAAGAACTATACTTTTTTTATGGATAGGTTCAAAAAATATATACTGCCACCTGTAAATAAAAACCCCTTTTCCAAAGTTTAAACTTTGGAAAAGGGGTTAAGTTTGTTTTAAACTCTAAATTATAAGACAGGACCAGCTTTAACCAAGTTCTTACCTTCTTCATTGTCAGTATACTGAACAAAGTTATTGATAAATAAGTCAGCAAGATCTTTAGCTTTTTTGTCCCATTCTGAAGCATCAGAATATGTATCTCTAGGATCAAGAATCTTTGGATCTACTTCTGGTAGTGATGTTGGTACTTGTAGATTGAAAATCGGAATATTCTTTGTTTCTGATTTTTCAATTGATCCATCAAGGATTGCATCAATAATACCTCTTGTGTCTTTTATTGAAATTCGTTTACCTGTGCCATTCCATCCTGTGTTTACAAGATAAGCTTCAGCATTATTGGCTTCCATTTTCTTCACTAACTCTTGCCCGTATCTTGTTGGGTGAAGTGTTAGGAAAGCAGCTCCAAAACATGCAGAGAATGTAGGTCTTGGGGTTGTTACACCAAGCTCTGTTCCAGCTAATTTAGCAGTAAATCCAGATAAAAAGTGATATTTGGTTTGTTCAGGAGTTAGTTTCGCTACTGGAGGCATAACACCAAAAGCATCAGCTGTTAAAAAGATGACTTTAGTTGCAGGTCCTGCTTTTGAAATAGGTTTAACAATATTTTCAATGTGGTAAATTGGGTATGAGACTCTAGTATTTTGAGTAACTGAGCCGTCCTTGAAATCAATATTTCCATCTGAATCAAGACTCACATTCTCAAGAAGTGCATCTCTTTTAATTGCATTGAAAATATCTGGTTCACAATCTTTATCAAGATCTATTGTTTTTGCATAACATCCACCTTCAAAATTGAAAATTCCATCATCATCCCATCCATGCTCATCATCACCAATTAATGCTCTTTTTGGATCTGTTGAAAGAGTTGTTTTTCCAGTTCCTGATAGTCCAAAGAAAATAGCTGTATCACCTTCTTTACCAACATTTGCTGAGCAATGCATTGCAGCCATTCCTTTAAGAGGAAGGTAGTAATTCATTATAGAAAAGATACCTTTTTTCATTTCACCGCCATACCATGTTCCACCAACAACTGCGCGCCCTTCTGTTAAGTTAAAGGCTGCAAAATTCTCAGAATTGAATTCAACACCATCAGCACGACTCATAGATTTCCAATCAGGATTTGTGGTTTTTGCAGCATTAAGCATTACAAAATCAGGAGTAAAACCATCAAGTTCTGCTTCAGTTGGTCTGATAAACATATTTTTAACAAAATGTGCTTGCCATGCTACTTCCACTATAAATCTAACTTTAAGTCTAGAATCTGGATTTGCACCAGCAAAGCAATCCACCACGTAAAGTTTCTTACCTGTTAGCTCTTTTGCTCCTAAACTATAGAGTTTTCCCCATGTTGCATCATCAATTGGTTTATTATCTGAAGATTTAGCTTGTTTGGCCCACCAAACAGTATCTTTAGTTTTATCATCTAGAACAATATACTTGTCTTTTGGTGATCTTCCGGTAAATTTTCCGGTCATAACATTGACAGCGCCAAGTTCACTCAGTTGTCCTTTTTCATAACCCTCAAGTGCTGGATCCATTTCGTCCTCGAAAAGTTTTTCGTAGGATGGATTGTAGATAAGCTCTTTAACATCAGTAATGCCGTATGCGGCAAGATCAGTTTTGATCTGGTTTAAATCAATGGCCATAATAAATATTTTTGGATTAAATATCACTAATTAAAGTGGTGCAAATTACTAAATTATAACAAACGATTGCGCTTTATTATATGGGAAAAATAAAAAAAATATTGAAAAGTTATGGGTGTAGATCACAGGTATTGCAAATTGACTTTTCTTATGGTTATCTAAGAGGCTGAGATTCATTTTGATAGTTATCCCATATTAAGTAATATCACTATTATAAGCATTAATTTGTGAGTATATTTTTAGATATTATCAATGATATTTAGAAATGATTCAATATAAGGTTAGTTAAAATGGAAAGAGTATAATTCTGCGTGTATAGGTATAAAAGGGTATCTGTAAATTCTTCTTTTTGGATTAGGTAAACTACCCTAAAAATAGCTGTTACTGTCAGGGTACTTTTGAAAATAGGCGGTTATGAGTAAGTTAAAACTCAAACAAATAAAAAACCCCCTCTCAATAAAGAAAGGGGGTGTATAATTTGTAAATAAAAATTACTTGTTTTTACGCTTCCAGCTACGTTTGTTAACGATTGTAGCTTGAGCAGCAGCTAAACGAGCAATTGGTACACGGTATGGTGAACAGCTAACATAATGTAAGCCAGCACGATGACAGAACTCAATTGAGCTAGGTTCGCCACCATGTTCTCCACAAATACCAAGTTTAATTTTCTTACGTGTTTTACGACCTTTCTTAACAGCCATTTCAACCAATTGACCAACACCCTCTTGATCAAGAACTTGGAATGGGTCATCTTTAAGGATACCTTTTTCAATGTAGATAGGTAAGAATTTACCTGCATCATCACGTGAGTAACCAAATGCCATTTGTGTAAGATCATTTGTTCCAAATGAGAAGAATTCAGCAGATTTTGCGATCTCATCAGCAGTAAGAGCTGCTCTTGGAATCTCAATCATGGTCCCTACCATATGATCAATTTTCTCACCTCTTTCTTCAAATACCTTAGCAATAGTTTCTCTTACAATACCTTCTTGCATCTTCATCTCAGCTAGTGTTCCTGTTAAAGGAATCATTATCTCAGGAAAGGTTTTAATCTTACGTTTTTTAAGATTTAATGCTGCTTCGATAATAGCACGGCTTTGCATTTCAGTAATCTCAGGATATGTATTTCCTAATCTACATCCACGGTGACCAAGCATTGGGTTGAATTCACTTAAGTCTTCAATTTTATCTTTAACTTCTTGAAGTGAGATGCCCATAATCTCAGCCATTTCTTTTTGTCCCTTTTCTTCGTGTGGCACAAACTCATGTAATGGTGGATCAAGTAGTCTTACTGTAACTGGTAAATCTTGCATTGCTTCGAAAATACCTTCAAAGTCTTCACGCTGAATTGGAAGTAATTTAGCAAGAGCTTCACGTCTTCCGGCTTCATCTGCTGCAAGAATCATCTCACGCATTGCAGTAATTTTATCATCACCAAAGAACATATGTTCTGTACGGCAAAGACCAATTCCTTGTGCGCCAAAGTCACGAGCAACCTTTGCGTCAAGTGGAGTATCTGCATTTGTGCGAACATAAAGTTTAGCTTTTTTGTCTGATAGTTTCATCAGTTTGCCAAAATCACCACTTAACTCAGGATCAACAGTTGCAATTCTTCCATCATAAACTTCACCAGTTGAACCATTTAATGAAATAAAGTCACCTTCCTTGTAAGTTTTACCTTCCATGGTTAGTGTTCTGTTTTTATAGTTTACTTTGATACTTCCAGCACCAGATACACAACATTTACCCATACCACGGGCAACAACAGCTGCATGTGATGTCATACCACCGCGTGCTGTTAGAATACCTTCAGCAGAATTCATACCTGCAAGATCTTCAGGTGAAGTCTCGATACGAACAAGAATAACTTTTTTTCCTTCCTCTGCCCAAGCTTCCGCATCATCAGCATGGAAAACAATTTGACCAGTTGCTGCTCCAGGTGAAGCAGGTAATCCCTTTGACATAACATTAGCATCGCCAATGGCTTTTTCGTCAAATACAGGGTGTAGAAGTTCGTCAAGCTTTTCAGGTTGAACTCGCATAATGGCTTCTTCCTTGTTGAGCATTTTTTCTTTATACATGTCCATGGCAATTTTTACCATAGCCGCACCTGTACGTTTTCCACCACGTGTTTGAAGTAACCAAAGTCTTCCATTTTCAACAGTAAACTCAATGTCTTGCATATCACGATAATGCATTTCAAGCTTGTTTTGAGTGTCAAAAAGCTCTTTGTACATTATTGGCATTGCTTCTTCAAGAGAAGGATAATTCTTAGCTCGGTCTTCTTCAGTTACCTGAGCAAGTACTGCCCATCTCATAGAACCTTCTTTGGTGATTTGTTGTGGAGTACGAATACCAGCAACAACATCCTCACCTTGAGCATTGATTAAGTATTCTCCATTGAATAAGTTCTCACCTGTACCAGCATCACGAGTAAAAGCAACACCAGTTGCTGAATTTAATCCCATGTTACCAAATACCATTGCCTGAACATTTACAGCTGTACCCCATTCGTCTGGAATCTTTTCCATTTTGCGATAAAGTATAGCTCTTTCATTCATCCAGCTATCAAAAACTGAAGTTACCGAACCCCATAGTTGTTCCCATGGATCAACTGGGAAATCATGCCCGGTTTGTTTCTTAACAGCTACTTTAAATCTTGTAACTAGTTCTTTAAGATCATCAGTTGAAAGATCAGTGTCAAGTTCAACACCTTTTTCATCTTTCATATTGTCAATAATCTCTTCAAATGGATCAGGATCTTCTTTTGATTCCGGCTTCATACCTAGTACAACGTCGCCATACATCTGAACAAAACGGCGATATGAATCCCATGCAAAACGTGAGTTGCCTGATTTCTTAGCAATACCTTCAACTGCATCATCATTAAGACCAAGATTAAGCACTGTATCCATCATACCTGGCATTGAAGCACGTGCACCTGATCTTACAGATACTAGTAATGGGTTTTCTTTGTCACCAAATTTGGTACCCATTATATCTTCTAATTCTTTTACTGCACTTTCTACTTCTGCTTTGATAGTTTCAACAACAGAATCTTTTCCTTTTGCATTATATTGAGTACATACTTCGGTTGTAATGGTAAATCCAGGAGGTACTGGAACTCCAATTAAATTCATCTCAGCAAGGTTTGCACCTTTACCTCCAAGTAAGTTTTTCATTGTGGCATTACCTTCGGCCTTACCATCGCCAAAGTTATATACATGCTTTCTATTCGCCATACTATAATATTTAGTTTTAACTGATGTTCAATATTAGGGGTGCAAAGGTAATTAAAAAAAGGCCCGAAAATCTTATAAATACTGTATATTCTTTAAGAATTATTAACTGCAAACGATTGCGTAATCATTTGGTTTTGACGACTTCTATCTTTGTATTTGGAATTGGCTTATAAGATGATAAATAACATATGTGATAATGTACTATTTGTAGCTATTTACTAGAATACCATACGTATTTTGTATTGATTATTCCGTGAATATTTAACATCTTATTTGGAATGAAAATCAATTATGTTAAAGTCTAAAAAAAAACATCAATTCTATTATTTCCCAATTGATATTTTATAAGTTTGCTATTCATTATTAATTAGGTTAACTATCGAATTATGCATAAAATTGGAATTAGGTATGAGGATAAATACGTTATGGAAAGACGTGTTGCTCTTGTTCCGGATCATGTAAGATATCTTGCTGATAAGGGGCTTGAATTTGAGGTTGTTAGGTCAGCAAAACGAATCTTTAAGGATAAGGAATTTGAAAATGCTGGTGCCACACTTGTGGATGAAGTAAGTGATTCGACTGTTGTACTTGGCGTTAAAGAAATGCCCATCGACTTTTTCAAAGATGAACATACTTATATTTTCTTTAGCCATACCATAAAAGGGCAATCCTATAATATGCCTTTGCTTAAGCAAATGATTATGAAGAAAGTTAATCTTATTGAATACGAACGAATCGTAAATGAAAAGAATCAGAGGTTAATATTTTTTGGTCGTTTTGCAGGATTAGCAGGAATGATAAATTCACTGTGGTCTGCCGGACAAAGGTGGAAAAGCATGGGAATTGACACGCCATTCACTAAAATTACACAGACTCATCATTACGATTCTTTGGAAGATGCAAAAAAAGCTATCTCACTTGTAGCTGAAGAGATAAAAAAAGTTGGTTTACCTGAAGGAATATCACCAATAGTAACTGGATTTACAGGATATGGAAATGTTTCAAAAGGAGCCCAGGAGATTTATGATTTGCTACCTGTTACCGAGATAACTCCAGAAGAATTAGTTAATGGTGTTGCAGATACAAATGAGAATAATTCAATGTTCTACAAGGTTGTTTTCAAAGAAAGTGATCTTAGTGAACCAATTGATGAAGGTAAAGAGTTTGATTTACAAGAGTATTATAACAGTCCTGAATTATTTAAGAGCCAATTCGAACAGTATATACCACATTTAACCATACTTATGAATTGCATGTATTGGGATGATAAATATCCAATTATAGTAACTAAGGACTATCTAAATAAGCTCTATACATTTGGTAACCCTAAACTACTTGTAATTGGCGATGTAACATGTGATCCTGATGGTTCCATAGAATGCACTCACAAAGGAACTGAAATTGAAGATCCTGTATTTGTTTATAATCCTGAAACAGGAAAACCTACAATGGGATTTGATGGAGAAGGTATCCTTGTTATGGCAGTGGATATACTTCCAAGTGAACTTCCTCGTGAGGCATCACAAACTTTTTCGGATGCTTTGGTAGGGTTTATTCCAGAAATTGCAGCGACAAATTTTGATGTATCTTTTGAGGATCTTAAACTTCCACAACCAATTAAGAGTGCGTTAATACTCCATAAGGGAGAATTAACACCTGATTATCTATATTTAGAAAAGCATATTTAGTTAACTAACAATAAATCATAAATTAGTAAAAAACTGTTTTTGAATGAACAAAATATTAATACTCGGAGCGGGACTATCAACGAATACTCTTATTGACTATTTATTGAAAAATGCAATTGAGTTTGATTGGCAAATTACCCTTGCAGATATAAACGAAGAAGTAGCCAAACAAAAGATTAATGGTCATGAAAAAGGCAAAGCTATCGCTTTTGATATTGCCGATGATGAAAAATGCACCAAAATCATCACTGAAAATGATGTGGTTATTTCAATGCTTCCTGCATTTATGCATAAGATTATTGCACTAAAGTGTATTGAAAAGAAAAAACCAATGCTCACTGCGTCTTATGCTTCTGATGAGATTAAGGAGTTAAATGAGAAAGCTATCGAAGCAGGTATTCCCATTTATATGGAATTAGGATTAGATCCTGGTATCGATCATATGTCGGCAATGAAAGTGATTAACAGAATCAAAGATGCTGGTGATGAGCTTACTTCATTCTATTCATTTACAGGAGGTTTGGTAGCTCCTGAATATGATAATAACCCTTGGAACTATAAGTTTACATGGAATCCCAGAAATGTAGTAATGGCCGGAAATGGAGTGTCTCAGTTTATTAGAAATGGAAGGTATAAGTATATTCCATACCATCGCCTTTTCGATAGGGTACTAAATCGAAAGATATTACAATATGGTGACTTCGAAGTTTATGCAAACCGGGATTCTTTAAAATACAGAGGTATCTACGACTTAAAGGAAATTCCTTCAATGTTTCGTGGTACAATTCGTCGCCCGGGATTCTCAAAAGCATGGAATGTTTTTGTTAGATTAGGCCTAACAGAGGATAATTATACCATTGAGGATTCGGAAAACATGACATATAGACAGTTTCTAAATGCATTTCTTAGGTATGAACCAAATGTTCCTGCAGAAATTAAACTACAGGATTATTGTCCAAATGCAGCCGACCCTGTGGTAATGGAGAAACTTAAATGGTTAGGAATTTTTGATGAGAGAAAGATTGGTTTAAAGAATGCTACACCTGCTCAAATACTTCAAAAATTACTTGAAGAAAAATGGTCGATGGATCCTACAGATAAGGATATGATTGTTATGCAGCATGAGTTTAAGTATATGTCAGATGGTAGGGAGAAGATGATTGTTAGTGCTATGGCTGTTATTGGAAAAGATCAAAGAGAAACTGCCATGGCAATTACAGTTGGGTTACCATTGGCAATTGCAACTAAATTATTAATCCAGGGAAAGATTAAGCATAAAGGCGTTGTACTGCCAACTGAAAGGGAAATGTACGAGCCTATTCTTAGTGAATTGGAATCCTTTGGTATAACTTTTGAAGAGAACGAATATCTGGTAGGTTAACTACAGGCTATTTTCAAAATTGATTTTGATAAGACTTGCCGGAAGTTGAATTTTATAATTCTTCTGGCAAGTTTTTTTATTTAATGAACTACCAGAACTAATAGGAAAACTATAAAGCATGAAATATTTATTGTTAATTGTATTGGTTGGTATAGCCATTTATTATGCTATGAAATGGCAATCACCTTCAAAATCAGATAACTCAAATAGCAACTCAGATAAGAACCAATATAACAACAATAATTCCGAATCCAATGATTCAGGGCCGTATTCAAATCAAGGTCAAACAGTTAACTCTCAGTCATCAGGCACAAATTATGCCAAATGGATAGGAGGGGGGCTAGGTTGGGCTTTTGGTGGCCCAATTGGAGGTATCCTTGGATTTATGTTTGGTTCGATGGTAGGTGGAGGATCAGTTGGTGGAATGCAGGTTGGGCAAACTAAATCGGGTGATTTTAATATATCCTTGCTTATTCTTGCCGCTGCAGTAATGAAGGCTGATGG
>CALCGQ010000275.1 GCA_937901015.1 uncultured Bacteroidota bacterium
GGAAAAAGGTGGCTGGCTCTGGTTTTAGTTTGTCTTTGTATAACATTACAATCCCCCACTTCTCGACCGCGTTTGCAACGCGGTTGCTTTTATTACATAATTGTATTGTGATTTAACTTAATATAAAGTAAAGTAAGATTTCATCTTCGTTACAAAAGGGGACGGGAGAAAGTAGTCAATCATTAATCGACTAACATCAAAGCTAAAGGCAAAGACCAAAAGCTACTAGCTAGTAAGCCCCAACACACGCTCTTTCCTTAAGCGCAATCAGATGAGAAATAATTAACTGCTTCTGCTCATCATAGTCAGCTGAACTTTTGTATGTACATCCCAATGCATCAGCGAGTTCATTTAGACCTGTGTTAGTATCAGGATACTCTATACCATTATACTTGTATACACAGGCAGCATCAACTTCGCAGCAAACCTCAACATTTTTTTCTGTGCCACAATTAAGGATTTCATTCATATCTTGCTGTTCGCAGTTTTCAGCACCAGTTTTTTCGCATGCAGGAAAAGATAATGAAATTAGAGTTAAAATCGCGAGGGCAACAATTGACTTTAGTATTTTCATAATTCAAATAGTTTTATGGCTAGGTTACGTTATACTTGAAACAAAGTTAAATCTTTTTGAGAATCTAAGCTGATTTATGAATCAAATGTTAAAGTTCTGTATTATAATGGATGTTTTTGGGGAAGAAAATGAAATCCAGCATCTTTTTTTGCACTCTTATCTTGTTCATCATCTCCTCACGAGATTCCTTTGTATCTCTTCCTACTTTTGATTTTCTTTCAGTTACAGAGTACTTAATCTTGTGAGAACTCTTCTTTAACGACTCTTCATCAACTTCTTCTCCACGGGTATCTTGCTTTTTATTCCTTCTTTTCGATTTACCAAAAAGTATATTACTCAAGTGCACTTCCATATGATATTCACTACCACCACCGAGGTCCTGCATCCCAAATGCCGCTATGTCCAAAGCATTACTTATAATATTAGTTCTAGGTACATAGAGTTTATTCTTAAACATAAATATATTACTTCGAAGTGTCTTGAACTGTATATTATCAAGTTCCTTAATACTTGTAAATTTTGATATTTCTGATGCCGGAGCAAAATCATACACACCACCTCTTTCAAGTATTATATCGCCACTAACCATCATCTTATCTATCCTAACTGAATCATCAATAGGAACAAATGTATTTAAGTCAGTAGAAAATAGTCCGCTAATATTTTCGAAGGTGATAACCGAATCCATTCCAAAATTATCCATATCCTTCATCATAGTTTGGATGTTCATTTTCTGAATTACATTGTGTGTTGAAAGGGTTTGATTTCCATCTTTTCTTACTTTGTAATTCAAGGAGCTGTTCATTTCTCCTTCAAAGACTTTAAATTTAAATTGATCCACGATGTAAGAACTGTCTGTTAGCTTAAAAAGCGAAGACATATCATTGATATGAAGCCGGTTAACATTGAAGCCACCAAGAGCCGCTGAGTCAATTTTTATGCTAGCTACTAAAGCCGATCCATGAATCAAATATGTCCAGTTTCTTTGTTCAGCTTTCGCACTTTGATCAATTGAGGAATCTTCACTAATTGTATCGTAGTTACTATTTCTCGATCCAAATGGCATCAAGTGTTTAAAATCATCAAAGAATATATCTCCAATTTTGATGTGTGTATTAACATAAAGTTCCTCAGGTTGATTTAATAGAACAGTTTTATAAATATTCTGTACTTTGCTTGAGTCCATTTCAAGTACCAAACCATTGTATTTTGCTGAAAAATCATCAATTGTCAGCATATCATTTTTAAATCCTATTTGAGCAGAAACACTATCAATATCCATTACTGAATCAAGAAATGCAAGAGAAATATTATTGAAAGTAAGGTTAAAACTGCTGTTCTCGAAAAGAAGTGGAAATAGTTGAGTGTCCAATGAATCAGGATTGATTCTTCCTTTAGATCGAATGTCGGCTTTAACAAAACCTGTCATACTCTTGATCATAGAATCTGGCACAAATGACATTAACTCATCTAGTTTGAGGATGATATTTGTATTGATATCGAAATCAGGTGTTTCAAAGTTTTTCAACTCCCCAATTCCCATGATTTGACTATTTCCACTCTTAACATTGAATGATTGTATATTGGCACTCATTTTTTGTGGATCAGAAACTTTTCCTGAAATAATAGCTGACAGAGATGTGTTGCGTAAATTTAAATTAAGTGTACTAGATTTCAGATTCATACTACCAATTTGAATCTTTTTCACACCCGATTCTTGAGGTAAATAGCTGATATTAGTATTAAAATTCTCAACTTTCATCGAATCACTAAATAATGCAGATAAATTCCTTATACTTAACGATAATGTGCTATTATCCATAATATCATCCACATAATCATTGGTAATATGAGCAGGCAGTTTTCCACTTGTACTAATCGATGCAATTATATTTCCTTCCAGGTTTTGGACAAGACTATCAGGAATAAAACTTTCAAATTCCATCATGTTTAGTTCCATATTAGAACTCAAATTGTACAGAGGGTTCTTAATACCCACGATATTTCCTTCAATCTGTATATAACTCTTGGGGCTAACAATATGAAAATTAGAAATATTAATGGAAGCCTGACTCATGTCAGCTTTTTCACCATTGGTAATATGGGCAGCTAGATTAATGGTATTAATTTTTGGATAATCAACAGTTTGAATTCTAATATTATTAAGATTCAAATTAGCATTTACAAGTGGTAGTAAAGTTGAATCAGCATAATTGCCAGCTATCTTGGCCGAAACATCCAAATTCCCAGCTATATCAATAATTCCATATTCTTCAAAGTACTGATATGGAACATACTCTTTTAAGATGTCTAGGTCAAGGTTAAGTGGATCAATACTTGCGTTTATTGAAATTGTATCATTAAGGTTTAATATTCCTTTCACTCCTAAATCAATACCCTCACTATGTAATAATAGATTCTTAATATCGACATTTTTGTCATGATAATTTAACTCCAAATCTAAGTTTAAGGACTTTCTTTGAATTAAGTTTGTATTTTCAAATAGGTTGGCATACTGGTTAGGAATATATTTTTTAAGGATTTTGAAATCCAGATCTCTGGCTTCAACAATTGTATTTAGAGCAAGCCCATCACTATTATTAACAGTTCCCTCCACACCTAAAAGAATACCTTCACTAATTATAGATAGTTCTTTAATGGTTACTGTTTTATCTCCATACTCAAGTTCGAAAACCACAGTACATGACTCCATCCTATCTAACTCTGTATCCTTTAAGAGACATTGGCTTAATACAAAACTACCAACTGTACTACCCTTAAAAATGTTATTTTTGGTTTTGGCTTTAATGATAATTTCAGGAATCTTTACCTCTGATCCTATATTGTTTAGACTGTCGTAATATCTAATATTAATATTTTCCAACTTAAGCTTTTCTGCAGTAAGATCGAGAGGAGTTGCTCTCTTATCATCTTGATCAATTACTGTTGTTGTATCAACTAATGCATTAATAAGAAAGTCAATATTTGATCTCCCCCTTTTATCAATAGTATAATCAAAATCCAAACCGGAAATTTCCATTTTATCAATGGTATAAACTCCACTTATCAGATCCCATGAGTCCAGACCTACTTTTAAGCTGTTGATGAATAAAAGAGTATCCCCGTTTTGTATGTTGGGATCACCAATATAGAGTTTGTTTATCTCTGCACTTAGCTGTGGAAAAGAGAAAAGAGGTATTAAAGAAACCTTACCTACCGACAAAGGAGCATCTATCTCACTTTCCAATTTCTCAATAGTAAAGGATGCCAATTTATCTTCAAATATTTTAGCAATAACCACTGTTATAATCATAAAAAGGATAATGAATAAAGTAATTATGCCTGTTATTTTCAAGAATTTATACAGGATTTTCATGCTTCCTTCTTTTATTCAGGTTAGATATTCAGTTTATCTTTCTATACTAGCAAATTTAAAAATAATTTGGGTTTTAATATTTGAATTATGAAAACTGAGACCATTAATTCTTGTAAGATGTATATTAGGGCTAAAAGAACAATCTATCAGCAAATAGCAAACAACAAATAAACTTATAGCACATATTTTTCAAAAATATCATCCAATTCTTTTTTCGGATCACAACATAAACCAGGATGTGTTTTTGAGCTTTGAATAATCGTACTTCTTGGAGCAGCTAGCCACCGGAACCTATCAGCTAACTCTAATTTCCCAATTGCACCGCTATCAGGCTCACCATCACAAATTAATTTCCAAGATTTTAAATAATTATCTAATAGTTCCCATTCCAATTCAGATGAAAAGGCTTCCAACTTTTTTTTACTTATATAATATTTTACATCAAGGAACTTTTTCCTTTTTGAAAAAAGTATGACTCCAACATTAAAGAATTCCGCCCGTTCAACTTTTGGAACAATTCTTATAATAGCATATTCATATGTAGTTCTATCTTGCATCTTCAGCTTCTTTAGCTAACAATTCTATCTTGGATAGTCTACTAAGTATAAACTCAATATACGCTGCTCTCATTTCATCGGGAGTTAAAGGATCAGACTCATCAAACAACCAATCCTCAGGTATTTTTGAAACTATTTCAACTATCTTATTCTCATCTACCAATTGCTTTATTTCGGTTACAGCTTCGCTAAGGTTTTGCGCTCTTTCTAATAGAACATGATCTTTAATTGCAGGAAAGGTTCTATCAAGGTAAGATTTCCAATTTTTCCAGTTATGATGAAAATAGAAACTGGATCCATGATCAATAAGCCAAAGTTCTTTATTCCAATTTAAAAGATTTGTATTTTTATCTGTCCTGTCGATATTAATAATCATGCTATCCAGTAGGACAACTTTAGAAGCTGTCATGGAATCAGCTATTGAAAGCAAAGGATCGAATGTAATTGCACCTGGTAAAAAATATAATCCCAGGTTAAGCCCTACACTAAAGTTAAGTAAGTCCTGAATTTCTTCATCTGGCTCAGTCTTGCTAAAAGAATCATCAAGATTCATAAATACTAACTCAGGCACATTCAACCCCATTGCACGTGCAAGCTCTCCTCCAATAAGTTCTGAAATTAGCACCTTTTTTCCCTGACCAGCGCCTCGAAATTTTTGTACATAAAGAACCTCATCATCAGCCTTAACAATAGCAGGCAAAGAACCTCCCTCTCGCAATGGTTTTATATATTGAACAACATCAACTGTCCGAATTTCAATTTCATTCATAGTCGCTAAATTAACAAAAAGTAAATTCTTTCAATAGTAACTTGATTTTATGAGGGTTGGTTATATGAACTGTTAAACTATTACAATTATTAAACAGCATAAAAGAATTAAGTTCTTTGGCTAATGCTTGTACAAAAGCTTCTGTTTTTTTGATTTCTGGCTCTAATATGAGGTTATGTATATTTAAAACTGATTGCTTTCTATCAACTTTAGAATCCATTCGGGCAACCAATTTCCCATCCCACAGAATTGGAAGAACAAAATATCCAAACTTACGTTTCGATTCTGGTACATAACATTCAAGTAAATAATCAAAACCAAACAATGCCTTAGTGCGTTTACGTTGAATAATAAGGTTGTCGAAAGGTGAAAGAATTTTGAGCTTACTTATTGATAAAGGTTTACTCAATAGCTCGAGTGAAGACGGCAAAGCATAATAACTAATATCCTCCACTTTAATTTGTAATAACTCCCCAACTAAAACCATCTCCTGTAGAGTGGTTATTACTGATGATTTGATATTTTTCAATAAGTAGGTTATTTCAGAAGCCTGTCCCAATCCATTGGCTTGCAGGAATCGGGTAATCAGAAAACGTAAATATTCTTCCTGTGATGGCATAGTACAATCCAGGTTATCGGGCAGCACATTTTCTCTTAGGTCAAATACTTTATGGAAATTTCGCCGACTTGAAATCATCAAATCACCTTCCATAAATAGGTTTCCCAACGCTTGTCTAATGGGTTGACTTGACCAATTTTCAGACTTCTTACCCAAGGATTCAAAATCTTTTATCATCAAAGGACCTTCATTGGCGATGCGATTAAGTATTGATTTCATGAGAAGCTCATCTCGTAAATACCAATGTTTTTCTTGCCCACTTTTAATTGCTTCTTTTCTTGGTAAAGTATACCGATAGTCCTTCATGGGTAGAAAGGCTGCAGCATGTGACCAATATTCAAAAACCTGCTTTTCAGAAATAAGCTTATCAAGATGAGTGCTATTATATCGTGGATTTCGATTCCAAAGGGTATGGTGGTGGGCACGTTCAATGGCTGATATGGTGTCAATTTGGATATAACCAAGATTTTCAATTGTTGATAAAGTGTCATCAATTGAATTTCCCGTTTTTAATGTTGGTGGAATTCTTTGAGACATTAGAACCAGTTTTCTAGCTTCATTAATTGACAGTGAATGCATATCTTTGGTCATGGTTTAATAATTTAATGTCTGGAACAAATTTAATCCAGTAACTCTATCCTGCTAAAAGATAGTCACGCTAGTAATTTCTACTATTTATCTTTCAAAACATTCAATCATACATAAAATCAGATAGAATAAATTATGATTAGCATATTCATACTAGCTTAATGCAAGATACTCATTCTTTCTATTGTACAAATTGAATTAAAAATTTCAATATCCTGAGATTATCTAATTACAAAAATCCATGAAGCCCATATCATTGGATTATTTTTGAATATATCAAATCATTTTCGTTTGAATAATCAAAAGAATGTAAACCAGATTACTTCATTATCAGTGCAAGTATTATTCCTGAATCTTGTCAACAAACCTAAAAGATGTATAATAATCAATATCTGCATCTTAGTCATTAACAAACAGGTAAATTTTACAACTGCATATTGTTACAATATGATAAAAGCAGCAAATAAATAGACATAGATTTAAGTCTTGAAATAATCCTAATTATCAGATTTATTTGTTTTTACGGATAAAATTATATTTTTGCCGCCAACTTTAACCGTTATTTAGAATCATTATTAATTAATATAAGGACATGGACCAGATCATTTACTTTCTTCCCTTTATAGCAATATTGGGTTTTATTTTCATCTACTGGAAATCAAGATGGGTTACTAAACAAGAAGTTGGCAATAAAAAAATGGCCACGATTGCAAAACATATATCTGATGGAGCAATGGCATTTTTAAAGGCAGAGTACAAAATACTTAGCGTATTTGTGGCTGCTATTGCTGTATTATTATTCGCGAAAAGCACAAATGAAACTACTTCCAATGGATATGTAGTAATTTCGTTTATTTCCGGAGCATTCCTATCAGGGTTAGCTGGATTTATTGGCATGAGAATAGCCACTAAAGCAAATGTTAGAACAACCTTTGCTGCTAAAACATCATTAAACAAAGCACTTGAAGTTGCCTTTAACGGTGGATCTGTAATGGGTATAGGTGTTGTATCACTTGGAGTAATTGGAATAAGCCTACTTTTTATCATCTTCAACGGTATTTTTGGAATTGAATGGGGCTTAGAAACAGTACTTAATGTTATTTCTGCATTTTCACTTGGTGCCTCTTCCATTGCACTATTCGCTCGTGTAGGTGGTGGAATATATACCAAAGCAGCTGATGTGGGTGCCGACTTAGTTGGAAAAGTTGAAGCTGGGATTCCTGAAGATCACCCTCTTAATCCTGCAACAATCGCAGATAACGTCGGCGACAATGTGGGTGATGTAGCAGGTATGGGAGCTGACCTTTTCGAATCATTCGTAGGATCTATTATAGCCGCAATGATACTTGGTGCAGCATTTGTTTCACTTCCACAATTTGAATCATTTTCACTTGGCCCTGTAATGTTACCATTAACACTTGCAGGTTTAGGGATTATAACATCAATAATAGGAACATTTTTTGTAAGAGTTAAAGAAAATGGCAACCCTCAATCAGCATTAAATACTGGTGAATTAGTCTCATCATTAATAATGCTTGCAGGTTCATATTTTCTTATCAAAGCATTTCTACCTGAGAGCTGGGAATATGTTAACAATAGAGGTGATGTAAGCATTTTCACTGCAAACAAAGTATATTATGCAACTTTAGTCGGACTTGGAATTGGTATTGCCATTGGGAAAATAACCGAATACTATACTGCTACAGGAAAAGGACCGGTAAAAAGACTTGTTGAACAATCACATACTGGAGCTGCTACGAATATTATTGCAGGACTTGGATTGGGAATGAGATCCACCGCAATACCTGTACTAGGACTTGCTGTTGCCATAATCCTATCTTATCATTTTGCCGGACTATATGGTATTGCAATAGCCGCGGTAGCTATGCTTGCAAATACTGGTATACAGCTAGCTGTTGATGCTTACGGTCCAATTGCTGATAATGCTGGTGGAATTGCTGAAATGGCTGAATTACCAAAAGAGGTTCGTCAGAGAACAGATAAATTAGATGCTGTTGGGAATACAACTGCAGCAATAGGTAAGGGCTTTGCCATTGCATCAGCTACATTAACCGCTTTGGCATTGTTTTCAGCATTTATGCAACAGGCCAATGTAATAACAATTGACATCTCAAAACCACATATTATGGCTGGTTTATTGGTTGGAGGTATGCTACCATATCTGTTTTCCTCAATGGCCATGGGTGCTGTTGGACGAGCCGCCAGGTCGATGATCAATGAAGTAAGACGTCAGTTCAACGATATTCCTGAACTTAAAGCTGCTTTGGGAATTATGAAAAAATACGATGCCGACTTGAGCAATATTACTAAAGAAGATAAAGAAATCTTTGATGCTGCTGATGGTGCAGCTGAGTATGAAAAATGTGTTGAAATTTCAACACAGGCTTCGTTAAAAGAAATGGTACTACCAGGCTTATTATCTATCCTTGCACCTGCTTTTGTTGGTTATATGGGTGGTGCTGAAATGCTTGGAGGATTATTAGCTGGAGTAACAGCATCTGGTGTTCTACTTGCCATATACCAATCAAATGCTGGTGGTGCTTGGGATAATGCAAAGAAAATGGTAGAAGAAGGAGTTACGCACGAAGATGTTCACCATACTAAAGGTGGCGATTCACATAAAGCTACTGTTGTGGGAGATACCGTGGGAGATCCGTTTAAAGATACTTCAGGACCGTCATTAAATATCCTATTAAAACTTATGTCTATCGTGGCACTGGTAATTGCACCAAGTATTGCACTCGATATAAATAAGAATGCTTCAGATCAGATTCCAGTTGGAATTGAGATGTTTATGGATGATACATCTGATAATGAGATTATAATGGAAGATAAACCTAGTGTTTCTGTGGATATTGCCAATACAAACACTATATCTTTTGAAGAATCCTTTAGGTTTATCAATAAAAAAATGAATACTTCCGATGAAGATAATATTGATGGTTGCTAGCTATTAATATTACAAATAATATAACTAAAGCCCCATTAACTGAATCGTTTTTGGGGCTTTTTTTAATTCTTCTTTTCTAATATATCCGTGTTAAATTTTCATTTAATGATGAAATCAATATTTTAATACCCAAGCCTTATTTTTGCTTCCTTTTTATTAAAAGAGTCTTTTTTGAAAGGGTGAGCTTCGGTATTGAAAACATGATCATCTAGGTTAAATGCTCCATCCTCCATTGTAAAAGTGAGATAGATATATTTCATGGTCTCAGCAAAAAAGAATGTCGGCATATAATCCTTTTTCTCCATGGTTCTGACATCTTTGATGGAAGAAAAAGCCACTTCCGTTTTGCAGTATTTTTTAATATCATCCCAATATTGGAATACCATATCATAAAACTTTTCTTTTCCAGTGTAGTGATACAAGTAGTAGGCAGATTCTATTATTTCAGGGTTCAGGTCATAAGCAGGATAGGTTGCCACAGCAGCATCAAAATCGTAAATCATGGGTTCCAAACCATAGCGGTTCCATAGCCAGTTCCAGGTGTCCTGAGTTTTTTCTGCACGATCAAGGTCACCAGAAAGAGCTAAGACAGCGGGAAAAAAAGCATCATATAAGGTGATTATACCACCTTCGATGGCCTCATCATTGTCAGCATACATCAAATTGGTCTTTTTTTGTCCTGTGTGCATATCCACACGTTTGTACCAAAAAGACGTGTCGCTTTCTTCTACCAAATATGTATTTATGGCATATATACTCTTTTCCCAAATTGGTAATAGTTCAGGGTCACCGAAAGTTAGGTAACTTTTTAGTAGATACTCATAGTAGGAATCTATGCCTGCACAAATGTGGCTTGTTCCATGCATCCATTCACCGGTTTCCACGTTAATAACTTCAGCAACCAAATTAATATCCGAAACACGTTCCCAAACCGCCATATTTGCTTTTTTCGCCGCTTGATAGTATTTTGGGTTTTTTGTGTAATAACTCAATATTCCCATCTCAAACATATAGCTGGCAGCCTCTGCAACATTTATCTTTTTGCCTTTTGCTTCTCCGGTTTTAAGATTAAACCAGTAATATGGCATACCTGTGGGTGATCTAAAAGCTGCAAGCATCCTTTGTCCGAAATCCTCAGCCTTATCAAGTATTTGTTGGTCATTTGTATATTCGTACATGGCCAATAACCCACCCAAAATACGGATATTAACCTCAAATGTTTTTACATAAAGGTCTTTATCCCAGCTTATACTGTCGATAACATAATTTTCAATCTCTTTGGTATAATCGTCAAGGCCCATTACCTTCATGGTGCTATATGCATCAATTGCCGAAATGTGAAGAGATTCTTCATACCAGTCCTTATGACTTTTCGAAAGTGGTAATAGTACATCATGACCCCATGCGTATTTTTTATATCCTTCCCAGCTTCTTACAAATTCAGATTTAACATCCTCTGCTAACTCATTAGTTTTGTTTTGATCGGTAGATTTTGTTAATGGATTTTGGCATCCACAAAGGATTATTAGGGTCAGGAGACTATAAATTATGCTTTTCATAATTACAGAATGGAATTAAGTTGTTAACTACTTATTGTTGTCACAGTAACAGCTGGAATAATCGTTGCAATCATTATTGCAGCTTGCATGGCTTCTATTGCATCTTTTGTTGCCTGACCAATAAGGTTACCGGTTGTTATGTCTTTAATCCTGCTTTTCCTTTCCTTCAATTTACTCTTGTCAAAGATTTGTCTTAGAATCCCTGTACTATTACATATTGAAATAAGAATAACTGTTTCCGGATCAATTTCTTTACTATTACCAAATATGGCGGTTTGCATCTTTTCCATCAATTTTTTTTCAGGAACTGGGTTTAATTCAGGGTAAATCTTTCTGCTAAAAAGCAGCAATACTTTATCCTCTTCCATTTTCAAAATGCGCTTCCGGCAAAGGCTTTGAGCTGCTTTGTGTTTT
>CALCGQ010000276.1 GCA_937901015.1 uncultured Bacteroidota bacterium
TTGTAATTAAGCAATAGTAGGTTAATTACTACATATTGAATTATTGATTAATATAATAAATTATATAAAATGAGAATAACAATTATATTTCTGGCTCTGATAGTAAGTCTATCAATGTATGGCCAACAAACTGGATATTACAACGGTGTAGATGGAAAAGATGGAGATGAGTTAAAGTCTGAACTCCATAATATTATAAAGGATCATACTTCTTATTCTTATTATTCATCTAAGTTTGTTTTAGAACTTAGCGATGCTGATCCCATGGATCCTAATAATGTAATTCAGGTTTATACAGGATTCTCGCATGATAATAGTGATTATGGAAATGGTGGGCTTCAATTAAACCGTGAGCATGTATGGGCAAAGTCACATGGAGGTTTTGCAGATTGGTATCCTATGTATAGTGATGTACATAACTTGAAACCATCCGCATCATCTGTAAATCAGGACAAAAGCAACCTTGACTTTGATAATGGTGGTAATCAACACGATATAGCCACAGGATGTTATTCTACTGATTCTACTTGGGAAGCACGAGATGAAGTAAAAGGTGATATTGCACGAATAATTTTCTACATGGCAACTCGCTATGAAGGTGGAGCAGGTGAAATTGATCTTGAAGTTGCGGATAATAATCATACCTATCCTCAAGCATTACATGGAAAACTTTCAACTTTACTTGCATGGAACCTTCAGGATCCACCAGATGATTTTGAACGTAATAGAAATAATGCTATTCAATCTTTTCAGCAGAATAGAAATCCATTTATTGATAATCCTCATTGGGTTCAGTTAATCTGGGGTGGTGAATCCGCAAATGCAATTACATTTGATAATTTTAGTCTAAGTCCACAGGTGGTTGTTGCAAGCGAACCAGTTCAAGTAGGTGCAAGTATTGAAAGTACAGCAGGAGATATTACTATATCGAAGTTGTTTTGGGGATTAAGTTATAATGCGCTGGCAAATGAAGTAACCATGACTTCGGCAGGTAATGATTTTTCAGGAACTATACCTGGGCAGGCAGAAGGTCAAACAATTTATTATCAGATCCTTGCCAATGACGGTACCAATGAAAGTCTATCTGTTGTTTACAACTTTTTTGTTCCTAAAACATTTACTGGTGAGCTAGTTTCTATCTATGATATTCAAGGACAGCAAGATGATTCTCCTTACGATGGAGAAACTGTAAGTACAACTGGTATTGTGACTGGTAATTTTGGTACTTCATATTTTATTCAGGATGGTACAGGACTATGGAATGGATTATTTATTTATGAATCAGGAAGAAATCCATCAATCGGTGATAGCGTAATTATCACAGGTGAAATAACCGAGTATTATGGTAAAACGGAAATGGCAAATATCACCGACTATTATTTCATTACAGCAAACAATCAGCTTCCAGAGGCTGTGGAAGTTGCAACTGGTGAAATTGAAGAAGGACATGAAAGTATAATTATCAGTGTAACTGATGCCGTATGCACAGATGAGAATTACCAGTCTAATTATTTTATGTGGGAAGTTAACGATGGAAGTGGTCCATTGAAAATTCATAATACCAGTATTTTTGAATATGAACCCACAGAAGGACTTACCTATGATATTACTGGCCCATTGAATTATGATTTTGATGAATGGAAGATAGAACTAAGGTATGAAAGTGATATTAATGGTTCTGTAGATTTAGATGGTCCAGTTGTTATTTCAGTTGAGCCTATTATAAATACAAATATCAAGGTGATGTTTGATGAGGAAGTTGAAGAAAGCTCTGCTGAAAATATCGCTAACTATGCCATTGATAATGGTATTACCATTGAATCTGCTTCACAGCATGCATTTAATAAAGCACAAGTAAACCTAACTGTTTCATCAATGCCTTTTAACAACTATGCGATGATTATTAAGGATGTTAAAGATGAATCGGGTAATTTCATGGAAGAACAGGAATTTACTTTCGAATATGTAGGCCTAGATGAATTGTTTGTAGGAAGTGTTAGTGTTTATCCAAACCCAGCTGATAATCAGTTAAATATTTCGTTTGACGCCATAGATGCTACAAATGTTGAAATAGGTATCGCTGATATTTCAGGTAGAGTTATTGTTAGAAATAGTCATACTGTTTCAATGGGAATGAACAACATTGAATTGGATCTATCCACATTTACAGAAGGTATTTATTTCTTAACTATTTCCCAGGGAAGTAGTAATAGGAATTATAAGATTGTTGTTAAATAGATAATAATTGTAAGGCTGTCTGTTTGCTGACAGGCGTGGATGCTTACAACATAATTCATAGTAAAAGGAGGTCAGTTGACCTCCTTTTTTTGTTGTCCCTGATTTAAGTGTAGACGCTTACAACAGGGGTGATTGGTGATTAATAGAAAGTAGCTGTAAGCGAGTACACATACAACAGGAACTAAACAAAAAAGGAGGCCATAGGCCTCCTTTTTATCAAGTCTGCTTTAAACGTCCTCGCTTAAAGTTATATTATATATTTATTCTACTACCTCAACTTCATCAACAATCTCCATTTTAACTGGTGGTGGAGGTGGTGGAGGTGGAGTTACATTGATTGTTAACTCATCAACAAGGTGTTTTGCACCGGCAAATTTATCCATAATGAAAAGAACATAATGAATATCAACAACAATTGTACGCTGTAGCTTTGGAGCAAATGCAATATCACTACTCATTGCTTCCCAGTTACCATCAAATGCAATACCTTTTAATTCACCTTTGGCGTTCATTACAGGAGAACCAGAGTTGCCACCTGTGATATCGTTATTTGAGAGGTAGCAAACAATCATTTTACCATCCTGGCCATAGGGACCATAATCCTTAGCATTATAAAGCTCAACCAGTTTTTCTGGAACGATAAACTCGTCATTTTCAGGATCTTCTTTGGCAATAACTCCACTTAAATGTGTAACATAGTCAAAATGAACTGCATCTTTTGGATAGTAATCCAATATTTCACCATATGAAAAGCGAAGAGTTGAATTTGCATCTGGATAAAACTTCTTATCTGGTTGCATTTTGCGAATTCCTTCTACATATAATCTATTGGCAGTTTTTAATTCATCACCACCTTGTTTTAAATTAGCAGAAGCTGCCATTAAAGATGATCTGAATTCATTTGTAAGTATATATGCAGGGTCTTTTTCAAGAGTCTTTAGTGATGGTTTGTCAAGAAATGCCATTACTTTTGCCTCAGTTGAAAAGTTTGATTTATCAAATACATAAGCAGCAATTGCTTTATAATCACTCTTATATTTTTTCACTAAATCCACAAGTAATTCAGGGTGCATATCCGCTGGGATATTTTTTACATAAAGTTCAGTCATAGCAGCAAATACATCTTCATCAGTTGCCATATCATAGTTTTTAAACTGAGATGGAATACCATCCTTAAGTTTTTGAACTTCCTTATCAATCTTCTCTTGTTTTTTCTCCTTTTTACTCTTGTCTTTTTCTTCTTTATACTTTTCCATAAAAGTAGCTAAAGCAGAAAAATCACCTGCATAACCAATAAGCTCTGCACCACCAATACCTGAGAGGCTTGCAAATATAAGCACTGAATAACCATCAGATTTATCTTTATTCGACTGGTCGATTATTTCCAATACATTACCGTATTTTGCTTTTCGATCTTCATCTGAATCAATCCATGCCTGGAACTCATCTTCAAAAGCTTTCTTTTCATTATAAAGATCAAGGTCTTTTATGCCTTTTGTTTGGCCAATGAATAATTTCCATCCATTTGCGATACCTGCATAATTAGAAGCATATTTAATTTTCACTTCCTTATCTTGACTCATATGTTCTTTCCATACTTCAAGTTTCTTACCAAATACTTCAATAATTGGAGGGTAGTAGCTATTTACTTTAAACTCAATTCCTGAAGAAGTAAGATTACGCTCAGTTCCACCTGGGAATCCCCAAATCATAGAAAAATCATTAAGTTTTACAGGATCAAGATTAATAGGTAGGTGATGTTTTGGTTTCATTGGAACATTCTCTTCTGAATATTCAGCAGGACTCCCATCTGGAGCAGTATAAACACGGAAGATACTAAAGTCGCCTGTGTGACGTGGCCACATCCAGTTATCTGTATCTCCACCAAATTTGCCAATTGATGAAGGAGGAGCTCCAACAAGTCTAACATCGGTATATACTTCATAAACGAACATATAGTATTCGTTTCCACTGAAGAAACTTTTAATTACCACATTATATTTACCATCTTCTGAAGCAGCTTTTTTCATTCTGGAGGTTATTTCGCCAATGGCAGCAGAACGATCTTTTCCGGCAAGTGTATCACTTATGTTAGGAATAATACTGTCAGTTACGTCTTCCATACGATAAAGGATTGAGGCAGAAAGTCCTTCGTTTGGTAATTCCTCATCACGACTCATGGCCCAGAATCCATCGGCTAGATAATCATGATCAATATCGCTGTGTTTTTGAATATTGCCAAAACCACAATGGTGATTTGTAAACAATAGTCCTTCGTTTGATACGATCTCTCCGGTACAGAAAAATCCTTGGGGTGTTGGTCCGTTAGATAATCCTACGATTGCATCTTTAAGACTTCCATTATTAACGCTGTAGATTTCTTCCGGAGTTAGTTGTAAACCCATTTTCTGCATATCGGTATAATTCAATCTTTCCAAAAAGATTGGTAACCACATTCCTTCATCAGCCTTAACCTTAATTCCTGATATCAGAATAACGAAGATAAATAAATAAGATAATTTTTTCATTGATTTTTGTTTTAGTTCACCAACCCATAGTTATAATCTGTCCGAATGAGTTAGTGGTTGTACACTATTTAAATTTGTATTTATCGAAAACTTATATAACTATCATAAATTATACCAATAATAATAAGTTTATGATAGCTAACATTATATATAATAGACTACTAATGAGCCCTTCTGCTAGTGTTCGTTTATGAACAGATAATTGGTTTAAATGAACACCTAAGAGTAATAGCCTTGATTATTCTTTTATTACAATCCAACCATTTCAATTCCTTGCTCAAAGTAAATATCTGAAGGAATACCTAAAGCGTTTACTCTGTCGAGATCTTTTTGTAATTGTTCACTGATATTACCATCTGCTTCAATCCATGCTTTTGCTTCTTCATAATTTCCATCACCTTGCATTACCAATATCTTTTCAGTAAGTTCATTGGAAGCTGATTTCATTTTCTCAAAATCAATGGAATAGGTGCCATCATCATTTCTATTAAATGCACCTCTTTCAAGGAAGAATTTAAACCTTAGCATATTTGCCATACCATGTGCGCTGGAAGCTCCAAAACGTACTGACCGGAAAATACCAGCCATAAAGGTAACATAGTTATCCATTAGATCAGTTTCAGTAAACTCACCCATTTCATTGAGTTTTGTCACAAGGAATAACCCAAGAATATCTGCTTTTCCTTCCTCTATTGAAGAATACTTTTCTTTCAGAGCCTTGCGAACTGGTCCGTTTCCATTGACTGTATTTTTTATTCCCATACCATGAGCAACTTCGTGGAACATTGTATTTGAGAAAAATGCATCAAATGTGATGTGTTTGCGCTGATCTTCACTTATTAATACATCTGAAATAGGTACGAGGATTTTGTCAAACTTTGCTTGCATAGCATTCTTAAGCTGTAATTTTCGTGTCCCCTTTTCAAGTTGAACTCTTTCATCGTTTGGAAGGTTTATTGCAATGGTTTTACCCGCCATATTACAATCACCAGCATAATAAATTACATCATAAGCATTTAGCTGTGCATCGGATCCAGGTACTTCATTTTTATAAGTTTGAGGAACTGGTAATTCCTTTTGTAAATCTGGTAAGAACTTTGCATATTTTGCAAGTTTATTGCTCCACTCCACATCTTTAATTAAGATAAACGCTTCATGGGCTGCTTTATATCCAAATAATCCGTCAGTGTAGTTTTCAATTGGTCCTACAACCATATCGATTAGGTTGTCTTTCATGTCAAGCCAAGCGATATCGCTTGCAAAATAGTCATCAGTTAGTAGTGCTTGAGACCTTAAGATTAGGTATTTTTTAAATCCTTCATCTTCTGCCAGTTCAGATGCTCTTGCAAGCAATGCAGCAGCACGGTCAATTTTAGCTTTGAATCCCTCATGGTACCATACAGACTCAAGTTGACCATCTTTATTTCTTCTAATTAAGGTATAAAGACTTGATTTATTTGGGTCATCAAATTTTTCAAATTCTTCAACAGTCATATCTTCAGGATAAAACTGAGCTCCAGCTGGCTTGGCTCCGTATCCTTTGATAAAAGGTTCTAGGTTGTTCAACTCATCCCAAGGGCCATAGTTGATAATTGCATATTCTTTTTCCTTTTTATCGTTAACACCCAAGAGGAAAGCCTCTTTTTCATCCACGTTTTCAACCCAGAAGATATCATCCATAATAACAGCAGCTTCAAAAAGTAGTTTCAGCATTTCTTTCTGGTTGCTACTAAGGTGACTGATGTCAGTGGTAAGTTTAACTTTTGCGTATGTTCTCATTTCATACGGTTTCTCAGTTGATTCTTTTTCTTTGGTTTTTGTGGTATTCTGATCACATGCGTTAAAAGCAATAAGGATAACAAGTATTATCCCCAATAAGTTTATCTTTTTCATGTATTTAATATTAATTTTCGATCACAAAAGTAGAGATTATTTAATTAATTATTGGTTGGTATGAAATAATAAACCTGCCAGATGAATGAACAAATGGCAGGTTTTGAGATTGAAAAGAAAAGTAACTAGATTAAACCAAGTTTAACCAGAGTTAATTATTTTTATTGTTTCTTGATTTTGTCATCTTTCGAGAGCCCTTCAATTACCTCAATATTAATACCGTCTGATAAACCAGTTTTGATATATCTTTTCTCAAATACTTGTGGAGATGTTTCTATTTCAACGAATACGGTATCGTTTTCAAATTGAAGCAGACTTTCTGATATTGCCAGAACGCTGTCGGCTTTGTCGAGTACGATATTTGCGTTTGCACTATAGCCAGATCTGATAAATTGATCATCTTTAAGTTGAACATCTGCTTTTATTTCAAACTGTACCGCTCCATTTACTTCAACGCCTTTTGGACTAATATGCTCTAGTAATGCCTCAAAGCTGATGTCTTCAATCGCACCAATAACAAGTATAAGTGGCATTCCTTCTTTTATTTTACCAACTTCTGTTTCATCAATATTTCCTTCAAATACCATTTTCCCCATATCTGCAATATTCGCAATAGTTGTACCTGCATTGAAGTTGTTAGCCTCTATTACTTGATAACCAATTTCAACGGGTATATCCAGTATCATACCATCGATGGTTGAGCGAACCAAGGTATTTGTTTGGCTTCCAGAGTTTTTGGTTTGTCCTTCCATAATAAGGTCCAGTGTTTCCTGGGCGGTTTCAAGTTCCTCAGCTGCGCTTTTATAACCAGTTTCGTATGATTCGAAATCAGCTTTTGCAATAACACCTTTCTCAAGCAAACTCAACTGACGATCATAGTTTTGTTTGGCTTCCTTTAAATTTATTTTAGCAACTTCAATGCGTGATTTTGCATTGTTAACGTTGATCATATTTGGGATAATCCTAATCTTAGCAATTAAGTCACCTTTTTTAACCATCTGACCTTCAACTACAAATAATCCATCTATAATACCAGATACTACCGGTTTTATTTCTATTTCTTTTCTAGGTACTACAGAACCGGTTGCTGTTGTCTTTTTTATTATATCCATTACAACAGGAGAGTCGGTTTCGTAAACGACTGGTTGAACCTGTGATTTTTGGTATAGAAAATACATAGTGTAGCCAATTGCGCCAACTATTATCAATCCAATTAATATTTTAAAAAATGTTTTCATCTCTTTTCTTTTCTAATCAGTTACTATTTTATTAATTAACTATTCTAAAGGTTTACTTGTATTTATTTGATAATCAAAATTTATACTATTTATTATTCATCTCTTAACGCATCAATGGGTTTTATTTGTGTAGCTCTTCTTGCTGGGATCAACCCGGCCAGTGCTCCTGAAACAATCAGGATTAATAGTGCTGCAGTTGCTTTATTGAAATCGACTTCAGGACGAGAAAACATATCTGTTGAAGCACCAAATTCAACAAGTGCAAAATTTATTAATTCCAATATTCCAACCCCGAGAACCAGACCTATATATCCTGCAAATGCAGTTAGAAGAACAGATTCAAGTACAATTTGACTTTGTATTGCCAATGGAGTTGCACCAATAGCTCTTTGAATACCAATTTCTTTGGTCCGTTCTTTAACCACAATAAGCATTATATTACTTACACCAATAACACCTGCAAGAAGAGTTCCTATCCCTACAATCCAGATTAATCCGTTTATTCCAGCAAAAAGGTTTTCCATTTTCTGAAACTCTGTTTCCACATTAAATGAACCTATGGCTCTATTATCATCAGGAGAAATGGAATGACGTTCTTTAACAACTGCCTTTGCTTTTTCGAGAGCCACAGAAGCAGGAATATGTTTGTATGAAGTCATAGAATACCAACCTACTATGTCGCCCATATTGTAAGTTTGCTGTAAAGTTGTGAAGGGCATAAAGATCTGTTGATTCTCTCTCTCAGCCTGTTGGTCATTCTTTTTAGATGAAAAAACGCCTACAACACGAAAATAGACTCCTCGTATTCTCAAGTAATCACCAATTGGATCTTCTTCTTGATCAAACATTTCATCTTTTACCCTGGATCCAATAACAATTATCTTTCGTTTATCTTCAATATCATTATAGTTGATAAACCTACCGGCATGAATATTTACCGGGTCAATTTTATTCATATCAGGATAGTCTCCCTGAATCTGATATGCTGCAGTACGTTCACCACGCACAACATTATTATCCCCCTGAGCACTAAATACCTGTAATCGGGGTGCTATATATTCAAGTTCAGGGACATTGTCTCTTAAAGCTTTTGTGTCATCGTTTCTGAAATTATATCTTCTCCCTCTGGGAAACCCTTTGTATGGTTCTGAGGTTGGCATGGTCCACATAAATAATGCGTTGTTGGCCATGTCGCCCATTCCTTGGTTTACACCGTTTTCAAGCCCTTTACCAGATCCTAGCATTATTACAAGCATGAATATACCCCAAAATACCCCAAATGCAGTGAAGAATGTTCTTAGCTTATTTTTGCTAAGAGCATAATATATTTCGGTCCATTTATCTGTGTCAAACAAAAACATAATTCAGCTTTAATTATTCATCGCGTAAAGCAATTACAGGTTTCACAGATGCTGCCTTCCTTGCAGGTACAAACCCCGCTATGGCACCAGCAACAACAAGTAGCACTGTAGCCGTTATTGCAACTTCCATGTTTATTTCAGGATTAGCAAAATAATCCATCGATGGTAATGTCTTAGACACTAATTCAAGTAGGCCAACACCAATCACCAATCCCATATATCCTGCAACAGCAGTTATTAGTATTGATTCTTGAAGAATTAGGCTAACAATTGAAAATGGTGTTGCTCCAAGGGCCTTTCTAATGCCAATTTCTTTGGTTCTTTCCTTAACAACAATCATCATAATATTGCTTACACCAACAATTCCAGAAATGATTGTTCCAGCTCCAATAATCCAAATGAAAAGTCTTATTCCTGCAAATAAACTCATGAACTGTTGGTAGTTCTCGATACTGTTGAAAATGAATATTGCTCTCTGGTCTTCCGGATCAAACTTGTGTTTTGCAGAAAGCCTTGTTTTAGCTTCATCAATTACTTCCTGACTCTCCAGTACGGTGCCATCTTCAAGGTTAAAGTGAACCGATCTGATGAAATCACCCATATTGAAAACACGCTGAGCGGTTGATATTGGTATATATACTCTTGTTAGATCTCTGTCGGATCCAGGATCGTTAAATACTCCAATAACTTTAAATGGAACACCACTAACTTTCACGTATTTATTTACTCCCGAGTCACCATTCTTAAATAATGCTTCATAAACAAGCCTTCCCAGTACTACCACTTTCCGGAATTCATCAATGTCATTTTTGTTGAGAAACCTTCCATCAATTATACTTAGTGATTCAACATATTTATATTCTGGAGTTATTGCAAAAATATCGAAGGTTCCGTATTCACTCTTATAAGAAAGTACATTATTACTAAAGATTCTGGTTCGGGTGGATGTATAGTCTACATGTTCCAAATCCTTAAGCATATCATGATCTTCATTGCTGAATGATACGCGACGACCAGGTTTCATACCCTTGTATGCCTTAGATGTAACACCTGAATTTATGGTAATATAATTTACAGCATCACCCTCAAATTCGCGCTTTACGCCATTTTCGAGTCCATAACCCGAGCCCAATAAGACAACGAGCATGAAGATACCCCATGCCACACTAAATCCTGTTAGCAAAGTTCTTAACTTATTTTTGCCAATGGTATTAAAGATTTCCTGCCACTTGTCTATATCAAACATAATCAATAATTTATGCCATATGATGTGATTCTAACCATTCTTTTCTTTGACCATTTTCGACAATGGAATCAATTAGTCCGTCTTTTAAGCGGATTATCCTTTCAGTTTCCGCAGCAATTTCTCTTTCGTGAGTTACAATTAGTATGGTAATACCAGTTTGATGAATTTCTTTAAATAGTTTCATTACCTCAATAGACGTAGCTGAATCAAGTGCCCCTGTTGGCTCATCTGCAAGAATAACTTTTGGTTTACTAATTAGGGCTCTGGCGATTGCAAGCCTTTGTTTTTGTCCACCCGATAATTCATTTGGTAAATGATGTGCCCAATCAGCAAGTCCCATTCTGTCAAGGTATTCCATAGCAAGCTGGTTGCGTTTTTTTCGACTTACCTTTTGATAATAAAGTGGTAAGGCTACATTTTCCATGGCATTTTTAAATGAGATAAGGTTAAATGATTGGAATACAAATCCAATGAATTTATTTCTGAAAAAGGCAGCTTTTTTCTCGCTCAGGTTTTTTATGGACTCTCCATTTAGCGAAAAATTACCTTGATCATAGTTGTCAAGCATACCAATGATATTCAATAAAGTAGACTTCCCTGATCCTGAAGAACCCATAATTGATACCAATTCTCCCTGTTTAATGTTGAGATCGATACCCTTTAATACATGTAGGCTGGTACTGCCAGTATAATAAGTTTTGTTAATATTATTTAAGCTAATCATGTAAGTTGTCGTTTTTGCATTGAACTGTCTACGTGTAACGATAATTATGCCATTGTATGTATATTGTTGATAATCTGATTATAGTATTTTAGGTGTTAAATAAATGTGTTCGGGATGTTTACATAGAGTGTGCAAAATCGGACACAGGTTATAATATTGATTGATAGAATATTCTTACTTAAAGGT
>CALCGQ010000277.1 GCA_937901015.1 uncultured Bacteroidota bacterium
TAATATTTCTTCAACTTCCTCAATGTTTTTTTCAAGATATCCTGATTTTAAGTAACTTTCATCTATAGATTTCTTTTTCTTTAATAAATAATCAAAGTCTATGTAATTTATAGGAAAACAACCAGTTATAATTTTATTTTTATGATTTTCCAGATTATATTTTATTAAATTTGAGACATATAATTTATCAAGACAATTGAAACAAATTTATAACAATACATTTTAATCTTCCTATTAATAATTAAACTCAAACAACATGAAAACAAAACAAAAATTAGTAACAAGAACATTAAAGCACTTACAATTGTGCTTAACTTCGGTAATTCTATTCATAGGATTACATTTAACAGGACAGGCAGACTTTTTATCTGATGTGCAACAACAGCGATCTTATTATGACTCAATAATTTCAGAAAGAGGAGCAGATAGCATGCAGGGGACTGGTTATACTCAATTCCAAAGAAGATATAGATATTGGGCACCAAAACTAAGTTCAAGTTACGACTATTCAGACTACCAAACTGATTTGATTAACTATGCAAATAGCTATACTGATAATCAAAATGGAAATAGTGCAGCAAATTGGCTACTTATTGGCCCAAATGACATTCCTGATATGGGTTCATCAGCGAAAGGAACCGGGCAAATACATTATATTTATAAAAGCCCTTTTGATGATGAGTGGGATAATATCTATGCTTGTTCTCCAGTAGGTGGTTTATTTAGAAGTAATGACAGGGGCGTTACATGGAAAAATGCCGGAACAGATAAAGGATTACCTAGACCAGGCGTATCAAGCATTGTTATTGACTATAAAATTGTAAATGATAAACCACAACAATGTGCTTATATAACTACTGGAAATGGAGAAGGGTTTGACAACGAAATAGCCTGGCAAACTGCAATTGGTGTATGGAGATCTTTCGACAACTGTAATACATGGGAGAGTATCGGCTTAACATCTGATAATTCAGGACAGAATATTTTCCATATGCGTAAAGTAATCAAAATCGAAAATTATACAGATAGTACACATATTATTGTTACTACTACCGAAGGCCTTTTTGAATCAAGAAATGCTAATAAAGAAACTCCATCATGGAATAAACTCATAAATGGTGAGTTTTATGATGTTGTTCAGGATTTTAGTAATTCTAATTTAATATTTGCTTCAGGATCCAACAATACAGGAATTTACAAATATGATCTAATTAATAATGTAAGTACAAAAATATTTGATATTGACACAATTACTCTTCCGTATGATACTATGACGATCTTAAAACCTGAACTTAGGAGAATTTCATTAAAAATATCACCGTCAGATTCAAATTATTTATTTGCAGTAGTATCTATGCGTGATTATAATTACACAGCAGTATATAGATATAATATTGCTAATCAAGTATGGCATCGATTTTATGCACCAGCTTCATTTAATGGGTATGCAAGAAAACTTGGCTGGGCTATACGACCTAAGAAAAATAATGATGGCAAAATGCAAATTCTAGGTAGAGATGACTTTACTATGAAACTTATAAATAATGTACTAAGTAATGATGTAAGTACCACAAATATAAAGGTTGAGAACTATGACAACATTGACCCACATGATGATTTTCATTTTCTTATTGTTGAAGAAAATGATAGTACTATTTGGGCTGGTACAGATGGTGGAATTTATAAAGGAGAGTTTATAAATGACTCAGTTATTAAATGGGAATCACGGAATTTTGGACTTGGAGTTAGTACTATAGAGCATATAGATGCAAGCTCAGACGGTAAATTAGTTACAAGTGGTCAGTTCGATTGCGGAAGTAATACGTATTTTGCAGAAAATGAAGCAGATTGGGATATTGTTGAACGTACACATGGAGATGGATACAAGAACATTATAGTTGACAATAATTCGTATTTCGTGAGTGCAAATTCAGGTCGTATTCGTGAATATAATAATATGAATAGCATGTATTCTCGTTATGTTGGCAATTTCCCGAAAAGAAATACAGATTGTTCGTATACAGGAGATACAATTCCATGCGCAAATTTCTCTACATATTATACCAAACTCGATGGCTATCTGTATGTTACTGGCGAGGAAGAAGTACGGAGGTTTCCATCAAGCTCCGGTCAATGGGAGAACTGGTCAAACTTCAATTCCCAAATTGGCTGTGCAATTTCAGGAACATGGAGAATTGCAGCAAAGAAAAATAATGGCATCCATCAAATCTATGTAAGTGCACGCCAGGAAGATGCTAATTATCATTTTTTATACAAATCGATTGACGGTGGAGGCCCCAGTACGAATAGTTGGGTAAAAATAAATAATACACCAAAAGAAGGTTTTATTAACGCAATAGAAATAACCAACAATACGGATTCAGTTTTAATTGCGATAAGGGATAGTATTTTTAGTGTTAACACATCTAATCCAACTTCTCCAATATGGAGCTGTTTGTCATACGGACTTGATGCTAATAATATTAATAGTATTGATAGGTATAATTCTAGGACATGGATTGGGACTGAACGAGGCGTGTATTATCTTGAGGATGGCTCAAATGTTTGGGTTGACTATACATCAAATTTACCAAATTGTGAAGTAAAAGAAATTAGGGTTAGGAATAATAGGGTTTACGCAGGTACTTATGGTAGAGGTGTCTGGGTATCATCTGCCCCATCATGCGATAATATTATGTCCGACTACTATATTTCTGAATCAAATAATGTTGTTTATTCAGGTATCACAAAGCAGTTTTTCAGAAATGTCATTGTGCCAACAGGAATTACCTATAATGTATATGGTAAAATACAAATGGCTTCAAATTGTAAAATTGTTGTTCAGCGTGGAGCAAAATTAGTTATTGATGGTGGAATTATTACTAAAGCATGTCCTGATTTTTGGAAAGGGATTGAACTGTGGGGGAATTCAAATGCAGTTCAAGATACTATTAATCAAGGGTGGGTAATACTCAAGAACGGAGCAACTATTGAATATGCAGAACAAGGTATATCAACAGTTAAAAATGATAGTGTTAGTAGTGATTTGAGCTATGCTGGTGGTGTAATCCAAGCAGATAGTGCATATTTTATTAACAACACAAACTCAATAACAATGTTTCCGTATCCTAAAGCGTATGGTGACTTCTCATTAATCGATAACCAAAGCTATTTTAAAAGATGTAAATTTACTTATGATTCTTCCTATTACTATTTTGATGATAACCCGTTAGAACATGTAAGTTTAAGCGATGTTGTTGGTGTATTATTTGAAAGTAATATATTTGAAAATAAGGTTTCTTCATATTTTTCATCAGGTAAAAAAAGAGGTACGGGTATTTTAGGTTGGAATTCAGGATTTTATTTATTAAAAGGTGAAGATGCAAGTAAAGGGAATATATTTTACGACCTTGATTATGGAGTAAAATCATATTCATACACAGGTAATAATAAATCAATTATTATTGACCAAAATGAATTTAATCACAATCGAACAGGATGCTTGTTAAGTGCTGAAACCTACGCTTATGTTGTACGAAACTCCTTTAATATAACAACGAGTGGTATTGGTCTTGCTGATGGTTATACAGGCCTATATCTTGATGCTTCAACAGGTTATACAATAGAAGAAAATAATTTTTATTCGACTTGCAACCCTTATTTCTTGAATACCTATTCAAGAAGTTATGGTATGGTAATTAACTGTTCTGGTCCTGATGAAAACATTATTTATAATAATAGCTTCAATAACTTGGGCGTGGGAACTCATGTGCAGGATGTAAATAGAAGTAAAGATGGACTAGCAGGCTTGGTTTTAAAGTGTAATGATTATCAATTGAATTATCAAGACATTAATGTGACTTACTATGTGCTTGACGATAACGATGGTCTTAAATACTATCAAGGAACAAACTCCAACTTACCAACAGCACCAGCCGGCAACACGTTTAGTCATATAAATAATGAGTATATTTATAGTGATTACTTCAATAACTGTGCTGATATAACATATTGGCATCATTATCCAAATTTAGGTGGTTCTCCCTATGTTGTACCTGTTTATTCGAGCCTTTATCCAAAAATTAGCAAAGTAAATAACCCATACAACATACCATACTTTAAGGCCACAGCTTGTACTACTAATATTAGGAATCGATCAAATAGCGAAATTAATAGTAGCATAGCAGCATTAAATCTGGATGAACAAACTTATGCTGATTCTTTAGATTTATTAGTCGATGAAGGGAATACCACATCACTTAACCTTGATGTAGCAACTAGTATACCTCCTGAAACCATGTTACTCAGATCCCAACTATTGCAAGCTTCACCCTACTTAAGTGATACAGTTATGGTTAGTGCTGTTGAAAAGGAAGATGTATTACCAAATAGTATAATTACAGAAGTACTTACAGCTAATCCACATTCCGCCAAATCAAACAAAATCCTTAACAAACTTGATGAGCGGGTTGTACCTCTAAACAGCACTCAAATATCTCAAATTCACTCGAATGATTCAATCATAGGCAATAAAGAATCTTTAGAAACCAATAAATCTCATTATTCAAATAATAAAGCGATTTCTGTTTATGAGTTAGTCCGATTATTTATGAAGGATACTACAGGTATTGGTATTAATGATAGTATTGAAGTTGCATTAAATAATATTTCTACAAAAACATCACGTTATCAACAAGCGTTCTGTAGATTTAATAATGAAGATAGTCTGGGAGTAGTAAGTATTTTAAATAATATCCCTGTTGATTTCGAACTAGATGACTATGAAATAAATAACAATAATAACTATATTGATTATTTTGAGGTTTTACTTAAATTGCAGACGCAAAGAATTGCAATAACAGAAATAGATAGCATACAAAAATTAAAAGTCTATCAAATTATGGA
>CALCGQ010000278.1 GCA_937901015.1 uncultured Bacteroidota bacterium
AACATCATTTTTAATCGATGAAACCATAAAACTCCCTATGGAAAAGGGTGCAGGTCCCCGACATATCTGCTTTAATCCCAGAGGAAATTGGCTATATGTAATTAATGAATTGAATAGTAGCATTACTCAAGTTGAATATAATCAGAACGGAGAAATAAAAATAGTTGGTAATACATCCACACTACCGGATGGTTTTCGTGGATCAAACGATTGTGCTGACATCCATATTACAAACGACGGGAATTTCCTTTATGCCTCAAACAGAGGTCATAATAGTATAGCTATTTTTAAGGTAATGCCAACAACTGGAGAGTTGGTTTCTTCAGGACATGTTTCAACTCATGGAAACTGGCCGCGTAACTTTGCCTTAACACCGGATGATAAATTTTTGGTAGTTGCAAATAGACGTTCCAACAATATTACGTCGTTTAAACGCAATAAAGAAACTGGATCATTGCAATACCTGAACCAGATTAACGCACCTGAACCTGTTTGTATATTATTTTAAAAACTAATATACAGGCCTGTTAATGAGCATCAATACTATGTAACATTAAAAGTAGATGACGCAGTACTCTTGTTATCTCACTCATGTATTCATTCACGGCTCTAACACTTCCTGGAAGAGTAAATATCATTGTTTGATCAATGATTCCAGCAACACTTCTGCTAATTAATGCATTTGGCTTTTCCATACCATATTTCATCCGGATCATATCCATAATACCAGGAATCTCTTTATCCAATAAAGGCTGAATAACATCAACTGTGATATCTCTAGGTCCTATTCCTGTTCCACCTGTGGTAAATACAAAATCATATTTTTGATATGCATCAGAAATAAGCTTTTTCAATTCAGCTTCATCATCAGGGATAATTACATTCTCAATTTCATAATGAAACTTGTTCATTTCAAAAAATGTAGTGATTGCTTCTCTTACCTTTGGTCCGCTCCTATCTTCGTACTCTCCTTTACTTGCTCGGTCGCTTAATGTAATAATAAGTGTTTTATGTATACGGGGTTTATATTCCAACACATCACCTTCCTTAAGTTTTCCACCACGAATAACCCTAACAAATATCCCTTCTTTAGGCATAACGCAGTTACCTACTTCTCTGAAAATAGCGCAGGAATCACCATGGCACTCTTTTCCTATTTGAGTAACCTCAAGCTCAATATCTTTATTTGAAAACCTATCAAGTGGAGCTGTTTTAAATAGTTCGAGCCCCTCGGTTGTTATGTTTTCAGCAAACTCACCATATGCAATCTCGCGTCCGGCTTGTTTAGCAAACTTGTTGAAACTTTCAACTCCCAACATGCTTACCTGACGGTGCCAACTACCGGAATGAGCATCACCTTCCACTCCAATTCCACATAATTCAATTACATCAACAGGTTTTTTTACAGTTCCCTTTTCAATTGATACATTCGTACTTAGTACTTTTATAGTTTTAGTTGCCATAACTTAATCGATATCTACTTTAGTTTTTTCAATGAGTTTTATTTCGCTAATGACCATCTGTTTATCAACCGCTTTACACATGTCATAAATTGTAAGAAGAGCTACGCTAGCAGCGTTTAAGGCTTCCATCTCAACTCCTGTTTGTCCGATACACTTTGCCATACTACTGATGCGTACACCATCTTTCTCAACTTTGGTCTTTACATCAACTTTCGTTAATTGCAATGGATGACAAAGAGGTATCAAATCGCTGGTTCGCTTTGCTCCCTGAATACCGGCAATCTCAGCTATGGTAAGCACATCACCTTTCTTCATTTGGTTCTCGTTTATAAGTCTAATTGTTTCTTTACTAAGCTTAATAAACCCTTCTGCTTTAGCTACACGCACCTGATTTGGTTTATGACCAACATCTACCATGTTGGCTTTTCCTTCGCTATCTGTATGACTTAGTTTGTTCATGTTATTGGTCTTTGGTCATTAGTCTTTGGTCTTTGGTCGTTGGTCATTGGTCATTGGTAAAGTTTAGAATTATAACTATCCTCCGATATTATAGAATTCTCCTTCTGTATTTACTGATCCGCATTCGGGTTTTAGGAAGAGTGCCTTTTCCAATGCACCTTCAATTCCAAACTCTCTAATGCTATATTCCTTATTGTTGAATAAACATGGTTTAATATTTCCATTTGCAGTCAGTCGTAGTCGATTACAAATCTTGCAATCTCCACCTTCTCCACCTTCCACAACTGAAAAATGCCCTTCACTTAACTGCATTTGTTTTATATACCTCACACTCAGCCCATTTTCCTTGCAATAACTAGCTACATCAATGGCATCAGGTTCTTGTGATGATTTTTGAATTACACAATTAATTTTAACAGGAGTGAGTCCTACTTTGCGTGCTTCGGCAATACCATCAAGTACATCCTGAATATTTCCCAATCTTGTAATTTCTTTATACTTCTCTGGATTAAGTGTATCAAGACTTACATTTACACGTTTCAATCCAGCATTTTTCAGATCTTGCGCATATTTTTTGAGATTTATTCCATTGGTGGTAAGTCCAAAATCTTTAACACCAGGAATTTCAGCAATCATTCTAACCAAATCTACAATACCTTTTCTCACTAGTGGCTCTCCACCTGTTATTCGAATCTTATCAATGCCTTTGTCAACACTCAACTTCACAACATCAACAATTTCCTCAAATGAGATGATATCTTTATGGTCAAGCAATTTTATCCCTGACTCGGGCATACAATAGGTACACCTTAGGTTACACCTATCAGTAATAGATATTCGTAAGTAATTTATTCTTCTTTTATACTGGTCGTACATCAACTGACTCTCCCTTCTCTAATTTAACTTTCCCTATTGCAATTGATACAATACCATCAGCATTAACATAGGAGTGAATATGCGCAGACCCATGATACTCAATCGGGTAAGCCATGCCATCTACTATATTAATGGGAATAAATGATTTACGTACAGATTTACGTCGATTATAATCAGCACCCATGGGTAAACTAATAATATTCGATTTCTGAGTAACATTCATCAGTTTGTTAATCAACGGACGAACAAGTAGTTCAAATTGTGTATATGATGAAACTGGGTTACCAGGCAATCCAAAGATAAATTTATTATTTTCATGAGTTCCGAAAATAGTAGGTTTACCAGGCTGAACAGCGATGGTCCTAAACTTAATATCCACACCGGCCTTTTCCATAATTTCCGGTACAAAATCGAAATCACCCATGGAAACACCTCCTGTTAACAATACTATATCATTTTCATTCAATGCTGTTGATATTGTTTGGAAAGTTGCTTCCTTAGTATCTTCAGTTATACCAATGTAATTCGGGACAGCTCCGGCCCTAAGAACCTGTGCGATTAATTGGTAACCATTACTATTTCTAATTTGAGATTTACCTGGTATTCTATCAGGCTCAACAATCTCGTCTCCAGTTGAAATAATACCAATAAGTGGTTGTTTATATACAAGTGGGTTAGTACAGCCAACTGATGCCATAACAGCTATGTGCTGAGGCTTGATGAGTATTCCCTTTTCAAGAACCTGATCATCTTTCTTGATGTCCTCAGCAAAATAACAAATATTTGTATTTGTGTTTTCTTTGACAAACCTTATCTTTCCCTCATCAGTATCTTCAGTATGCTCAACCATAATTACACAATCAGCGCCATCTGGAATTATGGCTCCTGTCATTATTTTTGTGCATTGGTTAACTCCTACAATTCGTTCAGGAACCTTGCCTGCTGGGAGTACTTCAATAACTTCAAGGTCACTCTTCAAGTCTTCCTTTCGACATGCAAAACCATCCATTGCTGATTTATCAAAGGGAGGCATATTAATATCTGAAAAGACATCTTCAGCTAATATTCTTCCCATTGCACTAGTAAAATTAATCCTTTCAGAAGGAAGAATTAATTTGGCAGAACTTTGAACAATCTCGAAAGCTTCTTCAAATTTTATCATAGTTGGTTTAGTTTTTTATTTTGTGTTTGCAATAGTAACAAAAAGTAAACTGCCACTAGTTTACCATAAGTTTATGTGACTTAACCAAATTATTATCAGTAGTTACAGTTACAATATACAACCCTGAATGGAATTTAGATAAATTAAACTTATTGTTTCCAGTAGATTCCTCACTAATAACTACTCTACCACTTATGTCACTTATGGTAATTACTGATTTTTCCATTGTCTCAACCACAACCACATCTACTGCAGGGTTTGGATAAATAGAAACCAACGATTCTGATATTATCTCATCATTGCCATCAATAAAATCACCCGTTATATAAATATCATCAATTTTAGAAATTCCTTGCTCAGCAACATCATTTCCATCGGTTGCAATATTAGATGTCATTATCCATCTTAGTTTAATAATGGATTGATCATCACATTCACTTGGCATTGTAAGATTTGCCAACACACCGGTTGTCCAGTCGTTTGCTACCTGAAAATCAGAATTAGGAACATCTGTCCAACCACCATCTTCAGCACGATACTGTACCTTAAAATCCCTTGGTCCCGGATTTTGGCCACCAGAAGATATTTTCGATGAAAGTTTTAGGTTTGTATATCCTGTAGTTTCAAAATCTACTCTCCATTTCTTTTCATTGTCACCTTCATTCCACTGGGTTGCCTGTGCTGCTTTTGTGGTTGCTCCATTTTTGAATTGAATTTCGCTTGCACCTCCTGCGGTTTCTATTACCATATCAAGATTTGATGGAATGCTTGCTCCATCAGCAGTAGCTAACTCTGTGGGAAATGTCCATTGAACAATTGTATCCTGAGCAGTTGTGCTCAATTGAAATACTACAAAAATAAAGATGAATGCTAGTGTGTAATTTTTATTCATTTTAATGTGGATTTTATTCCGATAACTATCGGGAATGATTTGTTAAAATTTATATGCTACTTCTGCCATAATATATCTACCGGGCGACAGATACCCTTTTCTATCAATATACTCATTATCAAGGATATTTTGAATATTCAACGAAACATTAAGTTTTTCAAAAAATTCCTTTGATAATTGAAGATCGACAGTATGATATTCTTTTATCAATATTGTATTTTCATCATCATACCATTGACTACTTATATAGTTATATAATAGTGTTGTATTGAAATATCTATTATTCCAGGTTGCTCCCATATATACCATGTGCTTCGGGACTTCTATTAGGTATTTACCTGTGAGATCCTTTTCTTCTGTGCTACCCTTAAATTCTTTAATTGTAGAGTGATTAAAAGCGTAATTCGCATTAAAACTAAGTTGTTTAATAGGTTGGTAAAGTGTTGTTATTTCAGCACCAATAATTTCAACATCCGAAATATTTTGGCGTTGATAAACCGGCTTTAATTCATCTGAACCAGTATCAATGGAATCACCGGTTCCCACGAAATACTGAAAATCCTTACCTAGTGAATAATAAACTGATGGTTCAATGGTAAGTTTATCGAAGAAATTCAGTGTTGCACCAATCTCATAATTTGTTAAGTATTCTGGACCTAATTCAGGATTTGCTATCTTAAATCCTTTCCTTATTTTTCCAGATTTGGATAGGTCATCAAGTTTTGGAGGCATAAACCCTTGTGAGTATGAAATATAAACTGAATGTTGTTTTGCTAGCTTATATTTTAAAGCAAGTTTCGGACTAAAGGCATTCCAGTTATTCTCATCAAATTCTTCATAAGATGAATCAGTAAATCCGGTATTTGTTGTTGGACTTTGAACGTTTAAACTACCCTTATGATATTTGGAGAAATCCATTCTAGCTCCCGCAACAAGTACTAATTTATCGTCTAAGAACTTTATCTCATCCTGCACAAATAATCCGTAAAAATCCAGCACCCCTTCATAAGTAAGTATGTCCGTTGAAGTTTTGTATGTAGTTTCAACACTTGCTGTTCCTTGTTTAATATCAATGCCATAGGTTAGGATATTTCTATCGTTAAAATGGGTTGTTGCATTTATCCATAAACCAATATCATCTTTCCTACCTTCTCGAATACTCAACTTATATTTACCGCTATTTGAACTTATCGATTCAGATTGTTTGGTTTCATTCTCAAGCTGATAAAAGGCTAAAGCATTAACGATTGTCTTATTAAAAACACCCTGATAATTTCCAGTTAGATAAGTTGTTTTAACTGATACATAATCTCCATAATCCTCATAAACCTGTCTTCCTTGTCCTCTCAAATCATTGTAATACCTTGCACTAAACTCAACTTTTTGATTCTTATTGAAGGCATAACCAAGATTAACACTTGCATTTAGTTCGGTTAAAAATGCTTTTGCATCCGTTGAATCCCTAATTTCTTCAGGATTTAAATAATACCCATCTCCCTGACGGTAGAAAGAACTTAAGCCCCAATAAAAACCTTTATCTTTTTTAACATTGGTACCGGAAGCATTAATATAGGCTCCAAATGTGTTATAGGATCCAACTTGCAAGCTACCTTCACCTTGTATCTTGGTGTCGGCCTTTTTGGTAATAATATTAATAACACCACCCATAGCATTATTTCCATATATGGCTGAAGCAGGTCCTTTTATAACCTCAATACGCTCAATGTCATCCTTTGGAACCAGATGCCAATTTACGGAACCTCCAGCAGCTTTATTTAAGGGTACTCCATCCACCAATACCAATACTCTGGAGCTGGCATCAAGTCCTCTCATGGTCACACTGGAATTTTGTGAGAATATTCCCCAGCTTCTATTAACGTAAATATTTGCCACACTCCTAAGTATCTCATCAACATTTTGAACGGGCATTTCACTAATTGTTTTAGCATCAATAACCGTAACCCTTCCTGGTATATCATCAAGATTTCGTGAATTACGGTTGGCAGTTACTACAACTTGTGGAATATCCAGTGTATCGGTTAAATACATTAGCTGTGAGTAAAGTGACGTATCTGAGAACATCACAACACCAATTAATATGATTAGAAATTTTTTCACTTCACTTGTACTTTTACTGAAATATTAACTTGACCTTCATTGGTTCCTGAAATCGAATTGATATGAAAAAGGCCTATTCTACCATCTTCATTTTTGAATGCATAAATCTTTCCTTGATCTAGGTTTTTCGCTTTGCGATTTCCATCCGAAATTCCATGTGCTGCAATAAGCAGACTATCATTTGTGGCTCCTAAGAAATCTTCCTCACTAACATCTGTTAATTTAAATCGCGATGTTCTTCTAACCGACCAGTTTTGCAGACCTTCACTTCCTGGATATATAGATCCATCAATATTTGCACCTGGTGAAGCTATTGTATTCTCATCGGTATCTATTAAATCATAATAGTAACAGAAGTCTATTTTATCCTGATTTTGAAATGCATCTGATAATAAGTAAGTATTGTTTTCCAGTGAATAGAAACTTGCTATGTTATTATTTTGAGCACCCAAAACAATATCTGAGAAATAGTCTATTTCACCATAATCAGAGCTGGAATCTAACTCAATATTGATTGATACTTCAGATGATTTCCCATCCTTATCGCGTATTATAAAAATCCATTTTTCTGAATCGCTGATACCTTTGGTGATATATTTTTCATAATGCAAGTTTGGTGTATTCATTCCAGAATCAAGGAAAGTTTCCATTTCATCGGTTTCAACTCTGATGATGAAATTGGTAAGATTTACATTTGGATTTGAAGCTTCTATACCAACTTGGAATTGCTCACCAAGTTTTAATATTGTATCAACTGACACAAAACCAGCACCAGACAGTAATTGAATTGTTGGTGGTGGATGTTCAATTTCATTCTTCTCACACCCAACAATTAGGATGTTTATAACAATTAATATGGCAAATAAATTCCTCATTTTTAACGATATGTATATTTTTGCATAACGGTAATTAAACAAAAGGCGGTTAAGAAATCAACCGCCATATTGTTATAATTTCTTAAGTATACTCTTTATCAAATAGTAAATCCCTGTTCCCAAAGCTCCACCAGCTAATCCAAAAAAGAAGAAACTAAACATAGGTGTAATCATTCCATGTTTTAGGAAAGATGGAAAGATATAACCAGTGGTCATTGAAAAAATGATTCTACTCAATGGCACCATCATATATGCCAAACCTGCTCCTAGTGTTAATACAAGTTTTCTATATTTTGTATTTTTTGAGACATTGTACACAAAGTCAAGCATAAAACATGGTAACATATAATTAAATCCTGACATTGGATCAGAAAAACCAAGCACCGGAAATAATATGAATATACCAATGCCCAAAGCACTTATGCTTGATGCCCATTTCATACTAGAACTTAATCTGGCAGCAAGGATAATTGTCATAAATTCAATCCCATGATGACCAGGAACATTAATTGGTGTCCTTAATCTAGCATGAAGGACAATTGCCATTGAACCAGCAATAATAAGTAATATTACCTCAAGTATTTTTTCAAGCGTTAGGTTAGTTAGAAACTCCCTTGACAAACTCTTTTGCTGAACATTTCCATTCATAACTCTTATTATTTTCTTCTTTATCAACTAATAATACTGATCTATTATCTCTTAATACTGGTCTGGCCCAATTATTCAAATACACTCTTTCGTTTGGATTATCAATTATTTCATCTCCACATTGAATAATATCAATACCAGCTTTTGATCTTAACACTTCGATGCTATGAGCATCACTTTCTATATCACGTAAATTTTGAGAACTATTAATCCAAACGAATCTACCATCGTTTCCTCCTCTTCGTAAACCAATGGCCGCGAGTGAGCCAATTACTCCATCTTTTGTACCGGTTAGCCCTTCAAGATATATTCCATGATCATCTGCTAATCCATAAGCACCCTTCATTTTAAGCACTATGGACTTTGCATTGTTTCCCCACTCAACAACCTCATTTGGAATCAAATCCCATTCTCTAATACATAAACCTACATCAGAACCAATTGCTCCAACATCTTTCATAAAAGCACGAGCAAAGGCCTTTAATTCATCTATCTTATTAGTAATAACATCAAGACAGGCAGAGCTATTTTGAGATGTATATGGAATATCAGGATGCACAAATAGCTGGTGTCGTGTAATACCCACAACTTTACCAATACCTTCTGACTCAATGGCAGCAGCAAGTTGCCTGGAATTATATCCGGTTCCTCTGCTTTCCTTATTGTCAGTATCGTCTATCCCAACTAATATTCTCATTGTATATCTAACTTATTTTCTTTTTAAAGTCATCATATGCATCCTCAATGGCATTATCCATCTTTTTATGTAGAGCATCATAAGCCTCAAGCAGATTTTTAGCTTTGCTAGTAAGTACAGAATTGCCACCTCCAACCCCACCTCTGGTTTTTTCGGTCAAGTCATAGCCAAGCAGTTCTTCAGATTCCTTTATGTCGCCCCAAGCTTTTCTATAACTTACTCCCAAGGATTCAGCTGCAGCTTTAAGCGAGCCTAGTTTCTCAATCATTCTTAGTAACTTATACTTACCTTCCCCTATAATACCTTCTCCGGAAACGGCAGATAGCCATAGCTTATATCGTAGAAAAACGTCATTTTTAGAACTTCTCGGTGGCTTCATGTATTCATAGTTTAAGTAGTCGATATGTTATCTACTTCATATCGGTGGCAAATGTATAAAAATGGATTGCTTTGTTGTACCGGATTAATCGAATTTTAGAAATTTATAATTAGTCAAAATAAGGATTATGACTAGTTATATACACATTTGTATGAAACCTGATCAGTTACAATTACTTTGAATTTTGTATCCTTAGCAACAATAAATGTTTCAAATTCTCCAAAAACTCTCCATTCTGATTCTCCTGGAAGTAGGACTTTCATTTCTCCCGAAGTAACCGTCATATATTCGATGGTTGAGGTACCAAATTCATACTCACCTGTTGCCATAACTCCAATTGTAACAGCACCATCCTTATTAGCAAAGCCTAATGATTTTACTTTTCCGTCGAAATACTCATTAACATTAAACATAATTCTATTTTCTAGTTAATTAATAATAATTTTATCTGATTTGTTAAAAAAAAGCACCCTTCGACTTAACGAAGAATGCTTTGTTATTCATTTATTAATTTGGTTCAATAATTAGTTTTCCTGATGAGGACTTACCATATCTATCAACTCTGGAAGATCCATTCCAAGATCCTTTAGATGTGAAATCTTAGGAATTCCATTCTTAGTCCAACCTCTTCTTTTGTATACAGCATCAAGAAGTTTTTCATATTGTGATTCACGATGTTCGCGAAGGATATCACGTTTTTCTTCAGTTGTTTTTCCTTCAGTATCGATCCCAAGTATTTCCTTGAGCTGAGTATCATAACGATCTACTCTTGATTCGTATTCCTCAATGGTAACAGGACCTGCAGCACGATAAGGTTGCGCATCAAATTCACGTGTACCATAACCTCTTCTAAGGTTAAACACTCTTTGATAATTATATACTCTTTCTGATTGACGAATTATTTCATGCTTATCAATATTCTTACCTGTAACAGCATTGTAGATAGTTACATAATTATCCACATGCTCAGGTACTTTAGCCGGTTCGTCAGTTTCAGCATTAGTTACGGGTTCAACATCATTCCAAGGAAGTTTACATAAACCCATTAGTCCAAACCAAGTACGGAACATTGGGAAATAATGCAATGCCTCAGCTTTATCTTCAAATGTAGGTATCTGGTTATTAACCATATCCATAAATATCAACCATGCTTCATCATGTTGAGGACCTTTATTTGTCATGGCAAAACCTCCTTGCTGAGCCAATGATTCTTTTGAAATATATTCTGAATATTCAAGACCTTTGTTTTCCATTCCTATATCCTGTAGGAATTTAGGATCACCCCAACCTTTTTCGATAAACATTTCTTTCATCTTACGAACACCCATACCAGCAATTGGTCCAAAACCTTCACCTTTTGCAAGTAAATGAATCAATTCCATAGCTGAATCAGCGTTACCAAAGTTTAGCTTCAATCCGCCAGTTTTTTCTTCATCAAGAATACCATTTTCATAACATTCCATTACGAATGCCATTAATGTTCCCCATGAAATTGTACAGATACCATATGTATCACAATAGAAGTTTGCCTCAATGATATAATCAGGGTTAAAGATTCCACAATTGGATCCTAGACCACCTGCATTTTCATACTCAGGTCCATCAACAATTACTTTTTGACCAGCATAAGGACCGGTTCTTAGTTCATAATTATCGATACCCTTAGCACATGACATGTTACAACCAATCCAACAGCCATCAGGAACACCTTGAGTAAATCTACGTTTCCATTCTTCAGAATCGATATTTTTAATATCAGGATGACTACCAAATTTATAGTTATTTGTTGGCAGAAGATCATAATCGTTCATGATTTCCATAAGGTGAGCTGTACCTTTTGTCTTCATTTCGCATTGTTCATCATCAAGATCACGCATCTCTTTGTTAAACGTCTTACCTCTTTCCATGATTGCCTTAAGGTCAACCACATTATTAAGGTTACCTTTTACACCAGGAATCTTACAAACAACTGCTTTGATCTTTTTATCTCTGAAAACAGTACCAATACCTCCACGGCCAGCTTGTTTCAATCTTACTAACTTACGTTTAGAATCGTAAAAGCTAAAGTTAAGCATTCCGATTAATGAGTGGTCTGCAGCTTTACCAGCTGATACTACTGCAATATTCTTTTTGTCTTTATCATTATCAGCATACATATCAGTAAGCTGTTCAGCAAGTACATGACTATCGATTGCTTCAGCAGGAGCTTCAAAAATCTCAATTTTCCCGTTTACACCATCTATGAAAATAATAATCTCATTTTCTGCTTTACCTTGAAGTTCAATGGCATCAAAACCTGAAAACTTCAAAAAAGGACCAAAGAATCCACCAACATTACTATCCATTACTGAATTAGTTTGTGGTGATATGCTAACAACCAGTGATTTACCAGTTCCTGAATATTGTGTTATACCACAAACAGGGCCACCAGAAATTACGATCTCATTTTCTGGATCATTCCATTTTGTATCTGGTTTTGTTCCATCCCATAAATACTTCAATCCATAACCTTTTCCACCGATGAATTTTTCTTTCATTTCGGCAGGAACATCTTTTGATATAATTGTATTATCACCTACGTTAATGTAGAGTGACTTATCAGTATAACCTTTTTCAACCGGAGTGATGTCGTACTTCCACTCAACCAGTTGTTTGTGCTGATTTTTAATTTCTTCGATATTCATAACTTAACGTTTTATCGTTTCAAAACCCTTTGAAAATTGAGAAGCAAAATTATAAAATAAAACAGATAACAATGGTAAAATACCCATTAATCAGATATGCAAAACAGAGCATATCGATATTTATAATCAGTCTTAATTTGGATACTAATTTGAAGTTTTGAAAATATATTGATTTGAAAGATATGGATACTAAGTTTTACCTCTTTTCTTATATCTATTAATCAAATTTCAAAGTATTGTTACATTGCGTAACTTTGCGGTAAACTTTGTGTCCTTTGCGGTAAAAAACAATAGAGAATGAGATTTAATCAAATTAAAGAAATACTAAAAACTAAAACTGTTGGCATCGCAGGATGTGGTGGCTTAGGTTCCAATTGTGCAGTTGCTTTGGCAAGAGTTGGAGTTGGAAAACTTATTATTGCCGATTTTGATATTATTGAAGAAAGCAATCTTAATCGTCAATACTATTTTCAAAATCAGATTGGACAAAAGAAAGTTAGCTGCTTAAAAGGTAATATCTACCTCATAAACCCCGATGTTGAAGTCATTGATCATGAATTAAAACTTGACAGCAAAAATATTCCAGAAATATTCCATAATTGTGATGTAATTGTGGAGGCATTTGATAAAGCTGAAATGAAGAATATGCTAATTGAAACGGCGTATGATCACATACCTGATACACCATTGGTAATTGGCTTAGGTATGGCCGGCTGGGGCGATAGTAATTCTCTACATATGAGAAAATCACATAACATCTATATATGTGGCGATGAAGTTAAAGAAATTAGTGACTCCATGCCTCCATTAGCCCCCAGAGTTGGCATGGTTGCCAATATGCAAGCAAACACAGTATTAGAAATACTATTAAACGATCAATAATGAATATCATACTCAACAATAGAGCTGAATCATTTTCGAAAGATATGCTTACAATTACCGAAATTCTAAAGGAGAAAAACTATACTTTTAAGATGATGGTAATAAAAATTAACGGAAAGCTAATAAAAAAACATGAACGAGACACAGCCCAAGTTGTTGATGGTGATGACGTTCAAATTATCCACATGATTAGTGGTGGATAAATATTAAATATCCTGCCAACTATTTACAATACTCTTATGTCAATATAAAAAAGCGACCCCGGGAAGGATCGCTTTCAAATTTATTAATTAACTATTTACTTAATTAACAACTTCAAGCTTTAATAGTCTGGTCATACCTGAAGATGTTAAGACTTTAACAAAATGGATCCCCGAATTAAGATTCGGGATTTCTATTTTGTATGTATTTTGACCACCATGGTGGTTAAATGTTTTCCTAAATTCCTGAACGCCATATTGATTAAAAATCAACACCTCAAATATAAACATTATTCTGGAATTAACAAGACACTGGAATGATTTTTTAGCAGGATTTGGAAATATTTCAAATACAAAAGCATTTTCATTTACATCATTTTCTTCTTCAGTATAAGTATATAATCCTGTAAAGAAACTCCCCGCTTCAAGAAATAAACCCGAATCATATGCAGCATCACCTCCATCTCCAATTCCAATTTTTATATGATACCAGCTACCAGGTTGTGTTTCATTATCTATCAACATAGGTACTGTATATGCATCTAGAGCTATTTGGTTAAAAGAGCCAAGTGACTGATTTGTATTATCATATAGTAATTCACAATTATTACCTCCGGGTGGTGATGTGCAATATGATTGCTGTTGTCCACAATTAATATTACCAATCGATACAGGTAGTGAAGTCTCAGGAACCACTGCAATATTAATTGCATTATCAGAATAGTTGCCACTTATTCCTGGTCCAGATAGGAACAATCCCAATGCATCTAAATAACCAAGATTTACATAATCATGATACTCTTCAGACCCAAATACAATTGATAATTCAGAAGTATCGCCCATTGGCATGAAGTCAAATTCAATGATACAAGCATCTGTTATGTTTGAGTTGCTTAATTCTGTGAGATCAGAATCACTACCACCATTATTATTACCGCTGGAATTTTGACCTGAACATGTATTATATCCATCCAATTGATCAGAAAATCCTGTTGACATAACAATCCCTCGTGGAGTATTAAAACCAAATATATAACCATTTGAAAAATAGCCAACAGCTTTGGGATCACCATCAAATTGTATGTTTTTGTATCTATCAGGACTTATATTTGAAAGAAGGCACGTATCAAACAAAGCAATAACCTCACTACTATCATTACATCTATCAATGCGGAACCCAAATTGAGCAAACACCTGGCTTACAGGCATCAAGCAAGTAATCAGAATCAATATACCATATCTTAATTGACGTCTACTCATTACCATGATAATTTAACAATACCAAAGATAATTAAAAAAGCGGCTCCATACCTGGAGCCGCTTAACAACAAATCACCTATTAACTATCTACTTATTTAATAACCTCAAGTTTCGATTCATAAACCGATCCCCAAGAGGTAATAATTTTTATAAAGTACAATCCAGTTGGAAAATCATGAATATCAATTTTGTGTGATCCTTTATTCTCAGTTATATTCTGATAATATACTTTTTGCCCCATTTGATTAACAATCATCAGATCAAATGATGATTCATCTTTAACACTGAAATCAATGGTAATTTGGTTTCTAGCTGGATTTGGATATACACTTAGATTATGATCAATGTTATCACCAATACCAGTGCACTCGTCGATTTCAACATTAAGTGTATCTGACATTCCAATACAAGATTCTGCAGATGTTTCTGTAACATAAATATAACCAGGCCCAATGGTTGTCCATAATACTGTAATTTCTGAAGTTGTGGTTGAAGGTGAAATAA
>CALCGQ010000279.1 GCA_937901015.1 uncultured Bacteroidota bacterium
GAGCTAAATTAACGGTGGCAGCTGAAATGCAAGAGCCTAATTTTGATGGTTATGGAGTAGCCTTTATGTACTTGGGTGACAGATGGGCAGTAGCTATTACAAAAGAAGGTAAAGTGGAGAGACGACAAATTACATCCGAGGGATTTTAATTGATGTCAAATTTTAAACAAGCAATAGTGTAGTTTTTTATTTTTACTACTTTCAAATACGATACTTATGGTATGCTGTATGTAATGTGAATTCCTGAGAGATATTTTTAATTAAAGAAATAATCAACAAATCAGTTGGAAGCTATAAGTATTAATATTTACCTTAAAACGCATAGCCAAATCCCACTCCTATGCCTAGTACACCCACATATGCCCTGAACAGAAAACCTCCAGTAGGTTTTTGGTATCGATAGCCCAGTTCCAAATATGGGATGTAAAAGGTTTCAGATCCTTGATAATCTGATCCCACAAATAGCCCAGCATTGGTTTCAAAGTGATGATTTTTCTCTCCTAAAAGAACATTGATACCACCTAATCCACCATATCCTGAGGATCCCCAAAAAATAGCAGCAGCACCAAAACCCAATCTAGTGTTGAGTTTAACTAACCCAGTTTCAGAACGGTAAAAAGTATATTCAAAATTTATATTGGCTGTGCTAACCATTACATTTGTTCCAAAACCGGCATGAAGATTAAACTTACTATTCTTTGGTTCTTCAATTGTCTGGGCTATGAGATTATGTGTAGAAGTTAAAACTATGGTAAATATAAATAAAGTAACAAAAAGAGTTTTTAATGACATTTGTTTCATGTTTAGTGCTATTAGTGTTTTTGGTATTTCTAGTAAGATATATCTATGCTCTACTTTCAGTTTGATAATAATTTGATTACAATAAGTGTGTTAAAAAAAACCAGAATTTCTGGAGTAAAAATTGGAGAGAGTGACCAGCAAATATATTCATTTTATGATACGGTGTGTTATGGTGACAAAACAAGTAATTGTAATATGCCTGTATCAGTTAATTTGGGGATTGTTTTTGAGATGTAAATTATGTAGCCCCGAGTGGAATCGAACCACTATCTAAAGTTTAGGAAACTTCTATTCTATCCGTTGAACTACGGGGCCGATGCGTTTTTGCGCTGCAAAAGTAATGTTTTTTTGGAAAAATTACTTTCTATTGGTTTGAGCTTTGTTCTTTTATCTTCTTTATTTTTATTGGAGTAAGTCCGACTCTCCTATAATTTCTAAGTTTTTCATTGGCTTCCTCTCTGGTTACCGTGTTCTCAATGGTAATATAGAAAATAGTAGGATCTCCATGTAAACCTATTTTTCCATTAACTCCTTGCTCTTGAAGTATTTTTAAGGCTCTCTCAGCATCTTTAATGTTGTTAAACTCACCCGCCACCAGATAGAACCTTCCAGCAATAATCTCCTCAATCTCAACTTGCATATCCGGAATATGGAAATCAGGTATCGAGTTTATATCAACAGCTTTGTTATTGCTGTTTTCATAAATTTTACCTGGTAGAACTTTGATCTTTTGAAGATCAGGTGCTCCTTGATTAGGATTATTAGCTTTCTTAAAATTAATTTTGCGTTTGTTTTCTACCACCCTGATTAATATTGGTGTGCTGATTGAGTCCACTAGCTCTCTTCTTGCATCATTATTGAGAATTGCGAAGTCTTTTCCAAACACATTTTTTATTCTTACGAAATAAACATTGTTTCCTGGTGCAAAAACCGTGAAACTTCCATCAGATCTTGTGAAGGTGGAGTAGCTGTCACCTTTATTGCTATAGGCAGTTACTTTTATATTTCCCAGCTGTATGGTTTCATCTGTTTCTGATATAAACTGATGCCTCTTCATTTCTACTCTTCCCACAATTTTATTTGCCTTCTGAAATGGAATGGATTCGATTGCATTTTTATTTAACTCGATAATGTCAGAGGTATTATTGATATAAAAGTATTCGTTAAGATCATTAAGAGGAACTATCGTAACCTTATAAAATCCTTTCGGAATCCTCGTGAATGTCACAATTCCCTTGTCATTCGACATAAGTGTAATATCGATTGGGAATTTTTCTCTGGCATTGGCATCCGATGTGTTGGAGAGCTGGATTCTGACTTTTACATTTCTAATACCTTCTTCACCTCTGTCCATACTTCCATTCCCGTTATCATCCTGAAATAGCTGAACTTTTAATCTCCTAAGATCTTTTCTCCATTTGTAATAATCTGAGTTTCCCCATTTCTTTTTTATGGAAAGCTCAACATAATGGAATGAGTGTTTTGAATCAAATTCCCCATATGATTGCTGAGTGTAATTATATGTACCTCCCACAATAGCATACCAGTTTTTGTAAACGTATGTTTCTATTTTAGGATTAATGTTCAAGGAACCATATTTTAGATCGAACCTATGGGTATAATTTGTGAATAGCGAAACACCAATTCTTCCACTTAAAAAAGTTCGTAGCATATAGGGTGAAATACTAAAACTATTGTTCCCGGCATCTAAAGCATATTGGTAGAGACCCATATTTACCATTGGTCCATAATCATATGAAACCCTAAGTCCATAACCATTGTTACTGTAATCACTTAGGATGTGGAAATCATGCACAGTTTCTTTTATTCGGATTTCATCTTGGTAATCCATAATTCCAAACCCATATTTTACATTCACGGTGAGGTGTTTCCCAAAGTATCCTTTAAATTCCATTCTGTACTTATCAACATCATAGAGGATTCGTGAAGTATTACTGGGATGGGGATGAGATGAGTTAAAAAACTCGATACTGGGACCAATATACCATCTGGCTTTTTTGTGAGAATTATTATGAAATAATAGATTTGCGTATTGATCCTTCAAAAGTATATTTGGTAGCCGTATGCCTTCTCTGTCAACATGATAATAGTCGCGGGAACTGTTCACATAAGTAATGCTCACATAGTTTTTCTCATTACCTGGTGTAAACTTCAGCTTTGAATAGAAATTTAATAATCCCATTTGCGGACCTGGTATATCTGGTGATCCATAGTTATTGGAAAATTGTAAGGTGAGCTTTTTTGTAATCTTTCCGAAGTAATTAAAATCCCAGGCATATCCAATCTGTTGATATACGTTCTTAACCTGATGTATCTCCTGGTATCCAAATAAGGAAAGTCTTATTTCATGATTTTTGAAAAGACTAATACGTCCCGAGTTGAGTACTGCTGAACCGGTATTTCTATTATTGTAACTATCCACATCATATGAAAGTGAACCTTTAATATTTACATCATCTGAAGTGTATCTATATGCAGCCGCTATGTTTGCTTTTGGAGAAGTAAGTCCGTAGCTTGCATAAGCCTCAATATTTGAGTAATCGTTTACCCTGAATTCATTTGATACCATGAGGCAATTCCGTCCGTAAAGATTTCTTCCCAAAGTGGAGCTAAATGCTCCCACTCCAACGTTGAACTTGTCCCATGTGTAAAGCAGGTTATAATAACTATTGCTGATTACATCTTCATATCTAGTAATATCGTAATATGTAAAGTTATACCGAAATCTACTATCATTCTTAAAGGTTGTGACTCCTCTAGCACGCACAAAAGGTAGTGTTTCGTTATTTTGAGAAAATGTTCTCGTTCCAACTTCTGTTTCATGGGCAAGTGTACGATCTACCTCAAAAGGGGCGTAAGTGTCAGAATATTTTTCGAGGATTACAGCTCTATAAATTTTCTTATCCTGTGAAGATGCATGAATTTGAACCTTGCTAATATCAAATACTCTGTCTTTAATATGTGAATATATGGCATTAAACCTGATGGTCGTGTCGCTATTTGCCGGAAGGTTTATTGTAAAGAAGTAATTGTTACCATGAATACCTTCAAGAGATATCTTTCTATCGATGACCAAATCAACAGAGATGTTTTCACTTGTATTCCCGTTGTTACGTAAAATTATGCTAAACCATGCATTATCCAACTCAGGGTAAAAGAAAACCCGTTTATCGGGAATTATAATATCCCAATTGTGAAAAGCAAGGAGTCTCACAATAAAGCTTTTCTCCGCAAGTATATTACTTTCGGAGGAGTGTGCTTTAAATGATATTGTATGTTCTACTTCCGATTTAGATTTATCAGAAGTCCTATATCTGAAGGGTAGTGATATTGTTGAATTTGGTTGAATAACAGTATCGGACATTGATGCGCTAAATATTGCCCATCCTTCGGGTAAATCGATTATGGGTTGAATTCTTATGGGGTAATCTGATGTATTTTGGATTCGAACGACATTGAAGCTTAACTCACCATTGTTTTGGATAATCTCATTCTTCACAAAAGAAACAATAATAGGCTCTTCATTCACATTATTTTGGGCATCCACAGATGTGCTTAGTAATAATGTAAAAGATAGTATTGTTATAAATAGACTGTATTTTCTTACATGTGATAACAAATTACTTCACTTGTTGCTAGGTTAGTGAGGTGGCCTGTAAGGGATTCGTATGATGTACCTTAGCTTTATTTCTTTGGAATGGTACTTTCAGATAGCGTTACATAAAATCCACCTATATAATAATCATCCTGTATTTTGAATAATGAGAATTTTTTCATCTTAGTTAATTCATTTTCATAGATAAACTTCCATCTGATAACAAATGAATTGTTTGATGAATTACCAATATTATTTCGTCTACCATTAATCATAACCATGGTTTCTCCTACCCTCAATGGCAATATGGTATCTTTTGATTTATTTGCGATGTTTGAAAACAAACCATTATCCCAATTGTTGCCCTGGTTCTCAATTGTATATCCAATGAAATCAACCGGAATCTTCCTTGTTGAATCATTTACTCCATGAAAATATGGGTCAGTAGCAGATATACTTAAGTTCCAATTACCTGTTGATTCAATTGTAAAATTGACATCATCAGGTTCTTTCGTAATCTGATATAGATTGTCATTTATTTCTTTAATTCCAAATTCTATGTTAGCATCAGGATCCATATTTAATATTAACATCGACTCAAGCTTTGCTTCAACCATTGTCTCAATATCAATTTGCTGAGCTTGCGCTGAGATAGTAATGGCAATACATATAATTATTATGCTGGATCTGAGGTAAACTATCATAGCCGATCTGAATTTATTTAATATCAGTACAAAAAGGGAACGAAACAAAGTCCGTTCCCCCAATCCACTCTGGTTACGAATGAAAACCTAGCTATGGTAATGCTGTTAATGTTAAGTTAACAGTTGTTGTAAATGTTCCAAGGTTTGCTATTGTTCCGTCTGACAGTTGATCAAACATACTTGCTGTATTCATTGTTCCATTCATGGTGCCCATGGTCCAATTTAGGTTGAATGTATTATCACTTGCATCTCCACTATTGCCAGTTCCATTGTCGATCAACATTTGATCTGTATTGGTTAGTCCCAGCGATGTTGCCAATGATGTATAAGCACATGTAGCCTCTGCTCCAATTGTATGTGCTCCGGTAGCATCACAATATACACCAAGGTTATTAATAGGTATAATCGCTGATGCTCCATCGGTAAAGTCTGCAGCATTAATTTCCAATGTCCAGTTTGAAGTAGCCTCCATTGTAACTGTCGAAGTCCCTACCAAATCAATTCCCAGATTGTATTTTTCGGGTGTATCAAATGTTGCTGTCTGATTTTGGCCAGCTGTTACGTTTAGGTTAAGTACTGATGCTAGGATAGCTGTAAAGTTAACAACATCAGTGTCTGTTGCCTGTGCTTGTATTTTGCACATTGGTAATACAAGAAAAATGCATAATGCAATTGTAAAGTTTTTCATAGCTTTTGATTTTGTTGATTTAAAATATTGTTTTGTTTTGATTCGCTTGTTTATGAAGGTGCTTAAGCTTCAAGTGTAAAGATATACTATAACACAACAATGTACATAGGCAAGATGCTGAAAATAGGGGTTAAGAATGCTGATATTTTATACCAGTTTTCTGGTATTAATCAAGTGTGATAATCCCTTTTTTAAGGGCAAACTTGATCATATCAACATTGGTCTTTAGGTTTAGCTTTTCCTGAATGTGTTGCTTGTGAGTTCCAATTGTTTTAACACTTACAAATAGTTGCTCTGATATGTCTCTGGTAGTTTTTCCTTCGGCATATAAACGCAGTACTTCCAATTCTCTTTCAGTAAGTTCTTTAATCCCCTGCTCTTGGTTATTCCCATTGTCAAGATAATCATCAATTAGAACTTCAGTAATTTCACTGCTGAGATATTTATTGCCAGAATAAACAGTTTCAATGGCACTTATTAATTGTGAGTATGTACAATTTTTGAAAAGGTATCCTTTTGCACCTGCCTCAAGCATTCCTTTTACATAGTGTTTTTCGGAGTGCATCGACAATGCTATAACTTTAATCTCGGGCAACTTTGATGTTAGTTCTGCTGTGGCTTCAACACCGTTGATTATGGGCATTCTTATATCCATAATAACAATATCAGGATTATAAATAATTGCCTTCTCAATGGCCTCTTTACCATTCTCAGCATTGGCAACAATTTCAATATTGGATGCATCTGATAATAGGTTTATTAATCCTTCGCGAAATAGTTGATGATCGTCTGCTATTAGTATTTTTATATTCATAATCTAGGTGTTAATTGGGATAGTAATTTTAGCAACTGTACCTGAATTGAGTTTAGAGTAAATCATGAAATTTCCATTTATGGAATCCAGTCTTTCATTAATACTGAAAAGACCATAACCACCTTGCTTATTTAGATTTGAAACTTTATTATAGTCGAAACCATTTCCATCATCCGAAACACTTATGTGGTAGTTACGTCTGACCTTTGATATTTCAACTGTTACAAAACTTGCATTTGCATGTTTTATCACGTTTAGTAGGAGCTCACACACTATTCTGTAAACAAGAATCAGGCAATCGGTGTTGAGGTTGATATTGTGTTCTGAACAAATAAAACTATAAATAAGGTTGCCTTTTACCTGAATTTGTTCAAGCTTCCATTTAATTGCCGGAGCAAGTCCTAATTCGTATAATATTGGAGGACTAAGATCGTATGTTAAAAGTCTAGATTCATTTATCGCATTGTCGATTAGCTTTGTTGATTCATCAATTGTGGTTTTGGTTTTATCATTTAAATCTGCATTTAGAAGTGAAGTAAGTCTGATATGTGCTATGGATAATGTTTGTCCGATTCCATCATGAAGGTATCCTGCAATTGCCTTTTTTTCCTTCTCTTCTGTTAGTATTAACTCGGAGTTTAATCTTTTAAGTTTATTTTGATATTTACGAATTTGAGTCAGGTTTCTCTTTCTTATTTTTTCAGCCTTTTTGAGTTTCTTAATTGTTGACTCCAGGTTTGAATTTTGATCTCTAAGGAGATCTTCTGCATTCTTAATTCGCAGCATTACATTTACAAGTGCCACAAGCTCTTCCATATGAAATGGCTTGGAGATAAATGCATCAGCGCCGGCATTCAATCCTCTTACCCTTACTTTTGAATCACCACCATATGCTGAAATCATCAAGATGGGTATGTTTTTTGTCTTTTTGTGTTTCTTGAGTTCTTTACATACTTCATAACCATCCATATCGGGCATGTAAATGTCAAGTAGAATAGTATGGGGTGAATGTTCTTTTGCTATTCTCAGTCCTTCTTCTCCTGAAGTAGCCATCAATATTTCGAAATCATCGAACTGCTTATTCAGAATTGACTTTATAAGTATCAAGTTATTCTTGACATCATCTATCGCTAGTATTTTCTTCATAATAATTATGAGGATTACTGTAAATGTGGAGTAAGTGTTAGAATAATATTAACCGTATAGCTGTCGTCAGCCAGCATTTGCTCTAACATGCTTTGATTGTTCATATTACCTCGCTGGGTTCCCATTTCCCAATTTAGTGTAAAAGCATTTCGAATGCCATAACCTTTGTTTGTTTCACTGCCCTTGGTAAGTATTGTTACTTCATTGCTTTCAAGAGCCATTGGTGCTGTTTTGGCATAGTTTATAATATTGCTGCCATCATCAAGGTTTGTACCCGTTGAAATTACTACCAAGCCAACATTGTTAAGTTCCATTTGATTTGATGGATTATTGGTTCCGTAAAAAATTGATTGGTCTGCTGAAAATTGAAGCTTCCAGTCCAATATTGCCCCAATTCTTATGAAAGTTGATTGTCCACCATTTAGAATACCATTTTTGTATTCCTGCATCTCATCAAAATAAAATAGTACACTTTGTCCGGATACTATATTTATTACCATAGAAGGATTTGGTGGTGGAATATCCTGACTTCTTATATCATTGTTAATTGATATAAGGAATGTCAATAAGATTAAAATAATAAGTCTCATTCTATTGGTTCTTAATTTGACGAATTAGCTGATTATCTCTGTATTCTGCTTGTTCCAACATATTACCCAAAGTATCATATCCAGTAAGTATTCCATCAAGCATTCCATTGTTATAATATAGGTCGAGTTTCACGTTGCCATTATCATAATAATGTACCCAATGATCAACACTTAGTCCGTTCACATAACTACCTTTCATTTTGATGGATCCATTTTCATGATAATAATGCCAGTTTCCATTTGGTATTCCCA
>CALCGQ010000280.1 GCA_937901015.1 uncultured Bacteroidota bacterium
GATATTGCCGTAGCAACACGTTCTACCAGTTCATTGTCAAACGTAGCTGCCAATCCTATTGCTTGTGGGAAAACCGTGGCATTACCGGCCCTTGCAACACCATGAAGTGCTTCATTCCACCAATTGTATCGTGGTATATCCAATCGTGGTATTTCAGGACTATTATAGAGTAACTGTGATACTTTTTCCTCTATTGTCATGACTGCCAGCAAACTATCAATCCTGTCGGATATTACTAATGTTGTATCATTCCAGGGATGAATAAACTGTTTTCCCTCGTTTTGCGCTGTTATACTGATCGGAATTAGGGTTAATACAAAATAAAATTTAATGAAAACTATTCTAAGCCAGTAACTTGTTTGCATTGTTGAAATATTTTGAAATCAAATGTATTAAAAATGCTGATTATTAACGAATCAATATTATTTTTGTATCATCACAATTATCCACAATCATTATCCCTAAATTTTAAGATTATAGTAATAACTATTTCAATTGAATTAGAATATGTATACAATCAAATGTGACTATTTAAGTGATTTTAAAAGGATAACATTACTGAACTCGATTACTGGTGAGCATGTCTCAATAGTTCCATCCTATGGAGGTAATGTTATGACTATGGTATTGGATAATGAAAATGAATTATTTAATATAATTGAAGCTGATATATCTAAGCAGAAGCTGGTTGAAAACTGTTGTCATCGCAATGCAAAATTATTCCCGTTTCCCAATAGGATAAGTGATGGAAAATATACGGTAAATGGTAATACATTTCAACTTGCAATTAATCAGAAAGCAGAGAATAATGCCATACATGGTTTTGTTTTTGATAAGCCTTTTAAGGTTGTTGAAAGTGTAGCAGATGATAATATGGCAATGTTGCTACTTGAATATAATTATGATGGTACGATTGATGGATACCCGTTTTTATTTAATCTGCAAATTCAGTATAAGCTTTCCAAGGAAGGGTTTAAAATGAAAACAACTGTGGTAAATACTGGTAATGCAAACTTGCCAATGGGTGATGGTTGGCATCCTTATTTCTCACTAAACCAGTTAGTAAATGATCATTATCTAGAATTACCTTCATCTAAAAGAATACTTGTTGATAATCGGATGATACCAACTGGAGAATTCCAGATTTATGATACTTTTAATGAACTAACAATAATTGGTGATACTAAACTTGACGATGGATTCTTAATTGAAGGGCGTCAAAAATCGGTGACTAAACTAAGGAATGAATTTAAGGATATTACCATTAATGTGTGGCAAGATTCAAATACAGATGCTTATAATTACTTGCAGATTTATATTCCCCCAAATAGAATGTCGATTGCCATTGAACCTATGTCATGTAGCACCAATGCATTTAATAATGGGAAGGGATTAACCATGTTGAACTCCAATGAAAAATTTGAAGCTAGTTGTGGAGTGTTTTTAAGCTAGTTTTCGATTAAGTTATTATGATTTATGTTTAAACTTATTACCACAATCTTGACAAATATATGTTCGCATCTCCAGTTTGCTTTCGTATTTTGATAGAGTAAGCTGAGCAACTGCGTATTTTAATGAAAGTTTCAACTTGTCATAAAAGTTAATCTTAGCTTTAACGTCTCTGGAATAACAAGAAGGGCAACTGATAATTACGGGGATACTTATGGTTTCACCCATTTCATCCATAATGGTTTTAACCTTTGGAAGATCTGATTCATTAACTTGCAGTTTTGCAGACATTGAAGGCAGATGAGTTAATACCTGAGAGGTAAGTTCATCTTTAATTACACAATGCACTCCTTCTGATTCTAAGCGACTTCTTAAAATAGCCAAGTCGCTAGAGTAATGCGACTCTTTTATCGTGATTAATTCCATTAATTTAAATTTAAGAAGTAAATATACAAATTATACTTAATTGCTATATCAAAAGCAAAAAGCCTGATCTATATTATAAATCAGGCTTTTATGATATTTTGTATTTCGATTAGATATCGATATTTGCATATTTTGCATTAGCTTCAATAAATTCTCTTCTTGGAGGAACTTCATCACCCATTAGCATTGAAAATACGTGATCAGCTTCGGTACTATTTTCTATGGTAACCTGGCGTAAAGTTCTTCGCTCTGGATCCATAGTGGTATTCCATAGCTGTTCTGCATTCATCTCACCCAGACCTTTGTAGCGCTGAATATGAACTCCTTTGTCTGTACCATCAGGAACCATTTCTCTTTGAACTCTTTCACGCTCTTCCTCAGTCCAGCAATATCTTTCTTGTTTTCCTTTTCTAAGTAAATAGAGTGGAGGAGTAGCTATGTAGACATAACCCTTCTCAACAAGTTCCAGCATATGACGGAAAAAGAAAGTCATAATCAAAGTTGCAATATGACTACCATCAACATCCGCATCCGTCATGATGATAATCTTATGATACCTTAATTTATCAAGGTTTAGTGCTTTGGTATCTTCCTCAGTGCCAATACTCACCCCAAGAGCAGTATAGATATTTTTTATCTCTTCACTTTCAAATATTTTATGAGGAAGTGCCTTTTCAACATTTAGAATTTTCCCCCTTAATGGTAGGATTGCCTGAAATTTACGGTCGCGACCTTGTTTCGCTGTACCACCAGCAGAATCACCCTCCACTAAGTAAATCTCAGTTGATTCAGGATCTTTATTTGAGCAATCAGATAGTTTTCCTGGTAGCCCTGAACCTGTTAGAACATTCTTACGCTGAACTAACTCTCTGGCTTTTCGTGCTGCATGTCTTGCAGTTGCTGCCAATATAACTTTCTGAACTATGGTTTTAGCGTCCTTGGGATTTTCTTCCAGATAATGGGAAAGAGCTTCACTTACCATTTGATCCACAGCACCCATCACTTCGCTATTACCTAATTTTGTTTTTGTTTGTCCTTCAAATTGAGGTTCCTGAACTTTAACAGAAATTACAGCGGTTAATCCTTCACGGAAGTCATCGCCACTTATGTCAAATTTAAGTTTTGTGAGCATTCCTGATTTATCGGCATAACTCTTCAAAGTACGAGTTAACCCTCTTCTAAAGCCAGATAAATGCGTTCCTCCTTCAATTGTATTAATGTTATTTACGTATGAGTGGAGATTCTCGGTAAACGATGTATTATATTGCATTGCAATTTCAACAGGTACACCATTTTTTTCACCGTCAATACTAATTACGTCTTGTGTTAGGTTCTCACGATTTTCATCAAGATAGTGAATGAAATCTGCAAGGCCATTATCTGAATAGAACGATTCATAAAGGAAATTACCTTCATCATCAGTATCTCTCTCATCAGTTAATGTAAGCTTAATTCCTTTATTCAAATAGGCAAGCTCACGCAATCTGGCAGCTAGAATGGAGAAATCATAAATAACCACAAGAAATATACTGTCATCTGGTACGAAATTAATAATAGTACCATTTTTCGATGATTCGCCAATTACTCTTACATCTTCTTCAGGTTTACCTTTGTGATATACTTGTTCAAATACTTTACCTTCTCTGTGAACTGTTGCAACAAGAGTTGAGGATAAAGCATTAACGCAACTAACGCCAACACCATGCAATCCACCTGAAACCTTATACGATCCCTTATCAAATTTACCACCGGCATGTAATACGGTCATAACTACCTCAAGGGCTGATCTGTTCTCTTTTTCATGGATTCCTGTTGGAATTCCACGACCATTATCTGTTACGGTAATTGAGTTATTCTTATGTATAATAACATCAATGCTATCACAGTGACCTGCTAAAGCCTCATCAATGGAGTTATCAATAACCTCATATACGAGATGATGGAGTCCTTTAGTGTTAACATCACCAATATACATCGCAGGTCTTTTTCTTACCGCTTCCAGACCTTCTAATACCTGAATATTATCAGCGTTATACTCTCGGTTTGTTTTATTAGTTTTTTCTTCTTCTGTCATAATAAATTAATCTATTATTTTCCTTAAAAAGGAATGGTTGCAAATTTAAGAAAATAATGCGAGAAATTGAACTTTTTTACATGATATAGAGGCAATTTATTAACATTGTATTGTTCAGTAAATCAGATGAATATATATGGTAATGGCGTTGTGCTAATCAGTCGAGTAATATATGATAAAAATATCCTTAGTTCTTGCGGATTATTTTGTCATGAAAAGTGGATGTAAGGCATGATCAAATTACTCTATTATTAATTGCTAAATCCTACGATTTCGGTTAAGATGCATATGGAAAAGTAAGGTAATTCTGAATTCAGAATAGTATAAATATTGGCTTGAAACATAATTTTAAACCAATAAATAAATCAAGAAAGAGTGAATTTACTTAGAATTTATATGTTATTCCACCCATTAGCTGTATACCATGAACAGGATAATTTAAATATCGTTGATAATCATTATTTAGGATATTGGTCACAGATAAAAATGCTGAAAAACTATCAGTTAGTTGATAATCCACTCCGGCATTCAAGTCGATAAATCCATCCAAATCTATTGTGGTACCCAATGGTAGTATTGTTGGGTCTAGCGCCACACGTTTTCCATAATAATATACTTCAGACCAGATCTTTAGCTTTTTTGCCGCAAGTGCCGAAATACCAAATTTAATTTCACTTGAAGGCTTATGATAAGCTTCACTAATGGAATCCAATGAATAGATATTATACTTGGCTCCAGCTATCAAATTAACTTTTTTATTTGCTGCAAATGTTACTTCACCTGATATACCGAAAACGCTTCCGTTGTCATAAATAGCGGTGAATTTGTTGAATGGCAATTGGGGAATTGTTCCATCGGGTATATTGATAAAGAAGAACATATTATTAAACTTCTTCCAGGATACCTGAGCACTATAAACCACTTTCTGGGAAATATTACCTCTGATACCACCATATGTATTGAAGTTGCGACCCCAATCAAGCTTTGTGGTAGACTCTGTCCATGGATTTAATTGCGTTAGCTGATAGAAAGAATGTTTTTCAACTTTCCCATCCACTCCCACAAAAACCGTGAGATAGTCAGGAATTAGGTTGAAATTAACATCGATGATAGGGTAGAAGTAAAAATTAGTATTTGAAGTGTTAAGTATATTGAAATTTAATCCCAGGTAGAAATTAATTATACCATAATTCCCTTTAAAATAGGGTGTAGCGCTAACAAAAATATCGGTTGAAGAGGTTAGACCATTACTATTCCCAAAATATGAAACTTTACCTGAAAGCCCTAGCTCTTGGTAATCAAGCATATCAGTTACATCAAAATTCTTATGAATATCAAAGTCAAGATTAACATTTGATTCATTTGATTTAAACTTGTCAAAATAGTAATAGCCATCAATTACAACTGAATGGCTAAGTTTTTTCTTGCTTGAGTAGTTACTTGCAATACCAACATTTAATCCCACATAATTAAAGGATTGTTTAAGATCACTATCAACTGGCGCAAATGTTGGAAAATCATCGGGTTTAAAACCATAATATCTATTTGTACTTAGGTTATAATCAATTCCAGCATTGAAAATATGATTTTTAAGGAACTTGCTGTAATTTAGATCAATAGTTGAGTTAGATTGAGGGCTTGGGGAATAATCCTTTATGTTTTTAAACGAAGAAAGATGATATAGATGAGCATCAAACCGATAGTCGTTTTTTTTGCCACTTGAGTGGAAAAAGTCAACATATGGACTAAATAAACTACCAACTCCAACTTTGAGTGAATTATTTGTGGTAGATGTTTTTTTGTCGGCATTAATTACCACAGGTTTTATTGGTTTAAGAGTAATTTCAGTGGGTTGATTAATATCCAATGATTCAAACGTAAACTCAGGTTTATCGATGCTAAAGGTCATTACTTCAGGAGAAGTATTCACCTTATATGCCTGATTGATTGATGGGTCAAATGAACTTATAATTGTTACTTGTTCATTATGAGTATTCGTTTCTTCATTATTTTGAGATTGCCCGGTATTTGAAATGCAAATGGCAACTATTATTATTGATAATCCTTTCAGTATCTTGGTATTCATCGTTCTTATATTTTTATTGATTATCATCCTCAATTTCTTCTTCTTCTATTACTTGTGATGCTTTTAGTCTGTCTAGTTTTGCCTGAGCTACCTCTCGTAAATCATCACCCTTGTAATTCTCAATTACGCTGTTAAGGGTTTGCTCAGCCTGAAATATATTCTCTCTTCCAACATAAATATCGGCCAGTAGTATAAAACCTTTGGCAATCCAGTAATCAGATGAAGGGTATTTTTCAGGAATTTGATAAACTATCTCTTCGGCAACATCAAGTTTGTTTTGACGATAGTTTAATAATACCAAGTTGTATTGAGATTCAGCTCCCATTTCACCTTTGGATAGTTTTGTGGTAATGGTGAACTCTTTCTCAGCTATGCCATAGTTCTTCTCATTCATGGCAATCTTTCCAAGCAAATAATGGGCATAAATAATTTGATCTTCATTAACTTTTTCAGTCATAAGAAGCTTTTTAGCAGATTCCTTGACAAGGGCTATATTATTAGTTTTCCATGCACTTTTCATAACACCGTCATGGGCTTCAAGAACCATTAGCTTATTTTCAGCAGTTTGAGAAAGGCGCTCGTAATAAGTTAATGCCTTATCAAAATTTCCATTGTCATACATAGCTCTGGCAACTTTAAGTAAAGCCTTAACAGTATATTGATTTTCAGGATATTCAACTATTTTCTGATAATAAACCAATGCTTCAGTGTTGTCATTGTTTTTTTCAAGACATTGGGATAAATAATGATATGCAGTTAATACAAAACCACCATTAGGAAATTGCTCAACATACTTTTTTAATGTTGTAATTGCTCTGCCGCAATCATTATTAATATAGTAGTTTTCACCGGTTGTAAATTTCAATGAGTCTTCCTCACTTGTGGAAACCTGAACAAAGTCTAAACTATTTGCATATTCAATATAGCTGTCAACCTGACCCATATCCATATACACATTTTGAAGTGTAACAAGAGCTTCTTTTGCTTCCAACGATGCGGGATAATTATCAATAACTTTACGAAGTGCTGTTACAGCTTGTTGGTATTGACTATTACCGTAATAGATAAATCCCATTTTTACCAATGCTTTCTTAGCATAGCTGCTTTTTGGTTTTTCTTTTACAAGCTTATCGAAATAGGTAATAGCATGTCGTTGATCACCCAATATCAAATTTGTAGAAGCTATATCATATAAGGCCTCATCATAGTATTGTGATCTCTTAAAGTTGTTTGTTAGCTTACTTAATGTGGTTAGTTTCTTGTTAAATTCTCCTTGCGATCCATAGCAAATTGCTTTCTGATACATAGCGTAATCTGCATCGGAAGAGTTGCTGCTAATAACCTTATTATACCATAAAATGGCGTTATTGTAATCCTTAGTAATGAGATAGCTATCAGCCAATCTTAAATAAGAATCATTTATTAACCTTTGATCGTTTCCGCTCTGGCTTAGGAATTTATTGAATGATTTTACAGCACTGGTATATTGCTTTAGATTAAACGAGCAATATGCTGAATTATACAAAGCCGTCTTATAGAGGCTAGTTTGTTTTGCCGCACTTAATTTCAAAAAACTGACAAATTTACGTTTAGCCTTTTCATATTTCTTAAGTCGGTAATATGCATCTCCTTGCCAGAAAATGGATTCGGCTTCAATCTTTTTATCAATGGGATATTTCAAGGAACGATCAAAATAGCCAATGGCATCGGTATATGCTCTTCTATTGAAATACTCCACACCCTGAGCATAAGCAAGTTGTTGGTAAACTGATTTTAACCTGCTGTTTGGGTTTGATACACTTTCAATTGATTTTAATGCTGCAGGATAATTTTTTGAAGTTAGATAGAGCTGAGAAAGTAAGTCGTAGGCAGTAGCCTCATGTACTGAGTTATTATTGTTTTGTAAATATTCTTCAATTATTGTAACAGGATCATTGTGGCTATCCGATCCAAGTTCTATGGTAGTTTTAACATAACTGAATAAAGCATCGGCAGCAATATCCTTATTTGTGTTCTGCCTGTAAGCCTTTAGAAAAGCATTCTGTGCGAATTTTGGTTGCTCAGAGTACAAATAGCAATATCCAAGATAGTACCACGAATTTTGTTCAACCAGTCCACCAGCTTTTGTTGCAGATTGAAAGTTCTTCACTGCATCCTTATAATCATTGGCAACATACTTAGAATATCCTATTCGGTATTGTTCATCAGGATCATTACTATCACGTGAATTTGATTCATACATTTCAAAATATTCATAAGCCTTGGTATAGTTTTCAAGGTTATAGTATGAGTTAGCCATCAATCTGGCAATATCACCTTTTTCTTTTTTGGCAGCTGTGCCAATATATGTACTTCCTTCTGATATAACCTCGTTATAGTGACCCAGTTGATAATGGATTTTTATTAGATAAAGAGGTACATACTTTTTAAACTTGCGATCATTTGCAATGGCCTTAAATCCCGAAAGTGCTTCCTCATAGTTACCTTTTTGATATTGTATGTGGGCGTAATAATAACTGGCAGGTTTAGAATAGCTATTTTTAGTTTTCATCACCTTATTAAAGGAACCAATTGCAGCATCAAATCTGCTCTGCTTCATCTGGCAATAACCTTTTTTATAATAGTATTCATTGCGCTGAGAGGCATCTATTTTTGTTGCCGATACTGAACGATAGATCTCAAGAGCTTTGGAGTATTTTTTATCTTTATAATAAATATTCCCCAACTCAAAATTTATGGCTGGTAACCATGCGCTTGAAGGATAATCTGCCGCAAAACGCTGAACTCTGTTTACTGCATCTTTGGTGCGTAACTCAACAGCACAAACTGTACTGTAATAAGCTGCATCTTCATAAATTGCACCCTTTGAGTTTTCCTGTTCACTCATAAATTTGTCGAAAACTACAATTGCTGCTCCAAAGTTGTTTTGGTTGAAAAGGCTAAGCCCTTCGCGGTAATTGATATTTTCAGGTGCATTATATATAGTTTGTTGTGCATTTATTACTGAAGTAGTAATAATTAGTACAAGAACGATATTGGAGATAGTGAGAAGTTTCTTCATTACACTTAATATGTTTTGGCTGGTAAATGTATCTATTCATTATGCCTTGTTGGCAATCGTTATCATAAATTATCAACAAAATGTATGTTGATTAAACGCCAAATTTCG
>CALCGQ010000281.1 GCA_937901015.1 uncultured Bacteroidota bacterium
ACAGAAAAATAAACATTCATTTAAGCAAAATATCAAACCTTTCCAAGATTGTAATTACCGATAATGGAATAGGACGTAAACAATCCAAAATTCTTAGGACTACCGGAACTGGTAAAGGCTTGGGGATTATTGCAAATATTGTTGAGGGATACAATAAGCTCAACAACCAATCGATTTCCTACAAGGTTATTGATTTGGTTGATGGTAATGGAGATAGCCTTGGGACTGAGGTTAAGATTGAGTTGTAGGGTAATCTATCTTAAACCACAATCCACAAACAACCAACTCGCAGTATTCTTTTATACGTGATAAGTTTTTCCCTCTATTCAAAAACTCTTCATACTCATAAAATTTGATTCGAAACCATCCAACTATTGTATAAGTATGGTTTATTCCTTATTAAATCATAAGTAAATTGAAATAAGAGTAAGGGTTTTTACGTATTCAACTGTCTTATAATATATAACCAATGATTACCCATCATGAAAAAGTTGCTAAATATTCATAATCTCACCCTCTTTCCAAACCGGAAAGTAGCTGCTCTCTTACTATTAATAAACCTTAATGGATTAATTGTTATTGCTCAACCAATAATTACATCATTTTCGCCAATGAGTGGTCCAATTGGTACAGTTGTGACCATTACCGGAACAAACTTTAACTTAACTTCTGAAAACAATATTGTTTTTTTTGGATCAACAAGAGCTTTAGTAAATACTGCCAATCCCACTAATTTAGAGGTAACAGTACCATCTGGAGCAAGCTATGAACCTATTTCTGTAACTGATTTATCAACTAGTTTAACCGCATACTCTTCAAAAGTATTTAATGTAACTTTTCCGTTTTGTAGTAATTTTAATCCAAACAGCTACAAGCATAATCTGGACATACATTTTGAACCCTACGCCTACAAAGTTTTAATTAGTGACTTTGATGGTGATGGATTATCAGACATTCTACTAGTAAAATACGGTGGACTTATATCTATATATAGAAATACCAGTTCAATTGGAAATATTTCATTTGATCAAAAATTAGATTTCCCAGCTACAAATTATCCACATGACGCTGCAATTAAAGATTTAAATGGAGACGGTAAGCCTGATTTAGTTATTTCCCATGGATATGAGAATAGAATCTCGTATTACAAAAATATTAGCACAAGTGAAATTATAAATTTTGAACCAAAAGTTGAAAGGGAAGTTTGGTATGAGCCCCATTCGATTTCCATTGAAGACATGGATACAGACGGGAAACCTGATTTAATTGTAACTTATTCTTATCATGATGATTTAAATATATTTTCAAATACAAGCTCCCTTGATAGTATCTCGTTCGCATTTGCTGCTAACATTGAAAGCAAAAGAGGTTATATAACAATATGTGATTTGGATGGAGATAAAAAACCAGATATTGCAAGATCTAATACCTACAATGATGGTATACTGTTATATCTCAATACTAGTGAAGCAGGAGAAACCTCTTTATCATTTACTGGAAATGTATTAGATGGGAAAAAGTGTAATTACATATCATCTTGTGATCTCAACCTAGATGGCAAACAAGATTTAATAACCGAATATGAATCATGGCCAGATTCCATTGCTATATTAACCAATACAAGCTCAATAGGAAATATTACATTTGGCCCATTTTCAAAATATCCTTCTAGTCTAGGAAAGGAATTGGGATTTGCAGATGTTGATGGAAATGGCACTCCAGATATTACTTCAATTCATTGGTCTGACAGTATATTTAACGTCATACTAAATAATAGCACACCCGGTAATCTAATACTTGAGCCGAAAATTGAATTTTCTATGATTTGGGAAGCACGTTCTCTTTCTATTGCAGACATGGACTTAGACGGAAGACCTGATTATGTTATAGCAAATGAATATTACAATACTTATCCTAACGAATATAAATTATCTGTTTTAAGAAATTATGCCATACCGCCTGCCCCTGAAATATGTATGGTTACTGTAGATAGTACTTCTACTAATAATATAATTTATTGGGATAACACATTATATACTGGTGTTGATTCAATGATAGTATACAGAGAAACAACATCAAACGATTATAAAAAGATAGGTGCCAAAAAGATTGATGATTCAAACTTCTTTATTGATACAACTAGACAATTATATTTTCCATATACCGGTGACCCTAATATTGGATCATACAGGTATAAATTGCAAAGAAGAGATACATGTGGTTCCTACAGTGAATTAGGTCCCTACCACAATACAATCTTTATTGCAAATAATGGTAGTGGGTTTTACTGGAATCATTATGAAATTGAAGGGCTTCCTTCTCCTATTCCACAAATGAATGCCTATCATTTATTAAGAAAAAAGAATAATTTGTTCAGCCCATGGAAATTAATTGGAGGGGTTGCCAGTTCTCAATCCTCGCTTAACGATCCTGATTATGATATTTACCCTAATGACTTAAGAAAGGTTGAAACACAATGGAATATTAATTGTACAAATTATAGAAATAATAATAAGTCGTCCTACTCAAATATTATAGGAGTTATCTCTAATAATAATTTAACCGAAAATGAGAATGTTATCATTTATCCAAATCCTTTTAAATCAAAAGCATTAATAAGCTCACAAACTGAACTGAATAAGGCCACAATCAGATTATTTAATTCAATCGGTATGCAAGTTATGCAAATAGAAGGAATTTCAGGTAATACTTACAGTTTACATCGTGATAAACTACAGAGTGGAATATATTTTATTTATCTCATCCAAGAAAATGAAATAATCGCAAGAAAGAAGATTATTATTTACTGATACGAAATACACACTTGCTATCTTACTGTAATCAATATTATGAGTATTGGGTTTAGTGACTATCAAAAAAAAATCTATTGCCATAATATCATTAGTAAATATTGACTCCTAACAGTTCCACCAACTAACACTTTTAGTACACTCCAAAAGGCTTCTATTTTGGGTCATACACGAGTTTCAAATGAACTATTGAGGGCTTTTAATAACAACCCTAACTGCTCTGGAATAGACACTTATGGTTGAAGTAAATTCTTTATAATTTATTTATTACTATATTTACCTCAACAAGCAAAACAAAAACATTATGACAACAAACAAGAAGTTAACACGTATTCTATCTATTGATGGAGGTGGTATCCGAGGTATATTGCCAGGGCAAATATTGGTATCACTTGAAAAGAAACTAAAAACACTTGATCAAAATCAAGATGCACGAATTGCTGATTATTTTGATCTGATTGCAGGAACAAGCACAGGTGGTATTTTAACATGTATGTATCTTACTCCGGATGAGAATGATCCTTCAAGGCCTAAATTTTCAGCTCAAAAAGCTGTTGATCTTTATTTAGATCGCGGTGATGAGATTTTCGATATTACAATTTGGCAGAAATTAAAAAGTGGTGCCGGAATCACGGATGAGAAATATAGTGCAAAAGAATTGGAGGAGGCTCTTGATGATTACATCGGTGACCTAAAACTAAACGAATTATTAAAACCCTGCCTAGTAACATCCTACGATATAAAAAGAAGGAAGGGACATTTTTTCCGTTCACATAAAGCCAAATTAGACAATTCCTACAATTTTATGGTTAAGCATGCCGCAAGAGCTACTTCCGCAGCACCTACATATTTTGAGGTTGCACGTGTAGTTGGGGAAGATAAATTAGTATATCCACTAATTGACGGGGGCGTATTTGTGAACAATCCTGCTCTATGTGCATACTCGGAGGCTCGAACTTGGGAGTTCGACGACCACCGAAAAACCCCAAAAGCTGCAGA
>CALCGQ010000282.1 GCA_937901015.1 uncultured Bacteroidota bacterium
ATTTAAGAGCCTTTTCAAAATTTGAGGCAGAATTATTATAATAACCAAGATTATAATTGGCAATTCCCAATCGCATTCTCAGATAGAAATAGTCTATCTCATTTTTTTTTGCAAGCTTACCAACTTCAATAACTTTAGACCAATCTCGGGTAGTATAATCAGCATAAGAAGCAGAATCAATGGTACGGAATGTGGTATCCCTTAATACTTGTCCCACAAGACATGTGTAGGTAAGTATTATGAACAAAATAGTTATACTGAACCTTAGCATTATTGTTATACTTTTCTAGTGGCTGTAATATTGTTTTTTCCTGAAACTTCTATTTTTTCGATTCCAACTTCACCTATGGTAATCAAGAAATCATTCTTTTCAATTTCAGTATTACCAATGGAGAATCTGGCATAAGATTCAATAAACCTTTTATCCTTATTTTGGGATTTATTATTGCTAACAAATGAAGCTTTAAAATCAGCAGATAAAAATTTGAAAAACGGAATAGCAAAATCCTGTAAGGTTAATAGTATTTTATTTGGGAAAATGTTCAATGGATAAGAATCATGAACTATAATACTCTTCTTATCAGCCATGGCCAGTTTAAAGGTTGAAAGATAAAAATAATAGAGCAGAGAGCTTCTCCCACCTTCATAATAAGTTGAATAATAAACATCTCCTATTGAATTAAACCAAAGCTTATCTCCAGTGTCTTTACATAATAGGTAAGAGGAATTACTAATGTTAGTTTCAGAAACCCAGGATGTTTCAATCTTTCGTCCAGATTGTTCAACTTCAAAAACCAGCTCAGATCCTGGAGTAAAAGAAAAAGCATCTACTAGAATATCATCTACCAGCAAGTTTGAAACATTGTCTCCTTTTAACGGTCGACCAACAGTCTCAAACATTATTTCATTAGATCTATCGATCACCAAGGAGGAAAAGGGATAGTCAATTGTTTCTGAGCCAATTGATGGATTAGACTGAAACTGCATATGAAGATGCGGATATGGTGATCGCCCTGAATTACCCACATAAGCCATTAATTCACCCTGTTTAACAGTCTGCCCTACAGTCACCTGTATACTATCCTTTTTAAGATGACTTAGCTGGCAATAGAAGTGATCAGCATGTTTAATAACAATACTATTCCCCCAGTTATTCTCCAGATCAACCTTACCAATTTGATTATCGAATATATCGGAATCTATCTCTACTATCGTTCCGTCAGAAGGTGCAACAACCGGTTTATTGTAACAATAATAATCCTCAGGTGAGTCTCCACCTTTTCCATAAGACTTTCCTTCATCGTCGAAAATCTCAAAATCCCAGGCATATTTCCAGTTATCCTTATGAGTGATTTCACCATCATAAGCCTGTGTTACGTTCCAGCTTCCCCAAAGGGGTAATTTCATTGAAAAAACAGGTAATGAGCTAAACCTCTTAAGGTAGCTGTAGTTAGAATATGCATGAAGTTCGGGTGAATTCAATTGTTGATTAACAG
>CALCGQ010000283.1 GCA_937901015.1 uncultured Bacteroidota bacterium
CTATACCAACAGTACCCCAGTCACTTAGTTCAATATCATCAATAAATCCGCCATAACCAGATTCGGTATTTAAATGGAATCCAATATAGATTAGTTCATTCTGACTCGGAATTATTCTAACGTTACCTTCTTCCCAATCACCTGAGAAATCAGTGTCTTCATATAGTACATTTGTTAAATCTTCAATAAATGGAGATGTTCCCCAATATACAGTCATTGATTCACTACTACCTCCAATAAGAGGGCGATAGAAGAACTGGAGATTATACTCGTTACCAACTGATAAACTGAAAGGGGGAGAGATGAACCAGTTATCATAACCCATTTGAACAAATCCTGAGGAGTTGTAGCAAATCATTGCTTGATCACCTGAGTGACTTGCTAGATCTGAGCTGGTCCAGTTTGCGTTATTAAATGATTGATCTTGCCAAAAAACTGGAATTTCAGGCATTGTAACATCTTCAACATCAATTATATATGGATATGCAGTAATTGCATCCATTGTGGTGAATGACCATATTTGATCACAGTTTTCAGAAGCACCTAAATTATTTCTGGGTACTACCTGAACATAATATGTTGTGTTAGTTTCCAACAAAGTTGAAAATTCATTTGCAATATAATTATCTCCATTTATGATATTAGTTGGTGTAGAGGTTCCATTACCATCGGTACCAAAATAAACATCATAGTTAGTTGCAAATAATGCTGGTCTCCAAGATACAGTTTGGTTGATAAAGGCATCAACTCCTCCATCTACTGGGGTCAATAAGTCTTCAGAACATTGAGGTAAGCTTGTGTATTCATCAATACCACTAATGATCATTGAGAATACCTGACCACCACCTGCAAGTGTACCGTCATGATCTACGGTTATTGTATAAGTACCAGCATCGATACCTTCCATTAATATCATCTCAACATTATCAACATAGTTTTTTCCATCAGTTGTTGCTGCTGCTGAAGGATCGTCCCTATTTAGACTATATGGATAATATACATTTGAATTGGCATCTTCAACTTTAAGATCCAAATCATTAACAAGCATTGGGTTGCTTGGATTTAGTTGAGGAGATGTTGGTGAACCAGGAACATCAGTCCAGCAAATGGTAACTTTAAAGTTATTTCCTTCAGGTACAGTAACTTCTCTTGTAAATGAATCTCCATTAGGAAGAACAATTTCATCTATTACTATTTGACCTTCATTATCTGAGATAATTTGAGCTGCTCTTTCAGCATTCATTAATCCCCATCCAAAAATGTAATCAGGACCATCATGTTCTCCTGCTTCATCGGCAGAATGAAGGACCAGTCCTTTTAGTGTTGATGCTAGCATGTACTCACCGAATACGTTGTTATAATGTAATTGTAGCATTGCCATTGAACCTGCGACATTAGGAGCAGACATTGACGTTCCTTGTAATGACCCATAAGCATCGTTACTTCCATCCATAGTTGAGTAAACATCAACTCCTTTTCCAACGATATCTGGCTTAACTCTGCCATCATCAGCAGGTCCCCAACAGCTAAAATCACTCATGTTTACACTTTCGGGGCCAGTATAGTTACTTACTTCAGTAACAGCTCCAACAGTCATAATATTTTTAGCAATACCTTTTGGTGAAATACAATCATATCCATCTGTGCCACCATCAACTTCTGGTTGGCCATTTCCAGCACCGGATGGGCCTTCACCACGGTCATTACCAGCAGATTTTACAATTAAGTAATAAGGAGCGTTGTGCGCAATGTCGTCCCATTGACGAGAACCTGAATCATAAAATCCAAATTTGTAATCTTCATCTGGGTCAATACTGGCTGATCCATACCATGTCCAGTTACCATTGTTGTAATTCCATCCTCTTGCAGTACCATAGGAGTGATTAGATATTTGAAGACCGTTGGAGGCAGCATTAGCCATTTCGGCCTCATCATTCGACCATTGCCATGCTTTAAGTGAGCCACCGTAACCCATACCTTTAGCATTAATGTTAACACCGGCAGCAACCATCGTTCCTGCAACGTGTGTTGCATGGTAATGAGTTGCTGAAGCACCATCTTGCATTATTACTCTAGAATTACCTTGGTCAGTAAATTCTTGATGAGAAACGCGAACAGATCCTGCATCCCACTCACCAAGTTGGTAATAACCTTGACCGGTCAGCTCTAAACCACTGTTTCCGCCTTCCCAAAGTTGATCGACTCTTGTTGTTGCTGCTGCACCTTTATTATCTGTACGATAATATACAGGCTTGCCATCAACTACATCCATCATCTGATGGAATACACCTTCTGATTCAAAAGTGACAGGCACATCGTAGGTTGTTGTGTAGTCAAGAACTCTCTGCTCTTTCTCTTGCCACTCAAGAGTTAAGCGTTCCGACATTTCTTTAAGTTTTTCTGTATTTGTGCTGAATTGAGCTACCATTGATCCTGAAGAGAGAATAAGTATCGCAATAAAAAGCACTGAAATAATTCTTTTCATTTTAACTTCTGATTTAGTTTATTGTCTTGCAAAGTTACTATTTGTTTATTGTTTTATGTTAATGACGTGTTAAAAGTTAATTCCTTACAAAAAGTTATTGATGATTTTAACTTAATTTCAACTGTCATTTTTTATCTTTGCACACTCATAATAATTATAAAACCAATATGAAAGAATCAATTGCAATACTATGTGGTGGTGGCCCTGCACCAGGAATAAACTCAGTTATAAGTTCTGTATCACTTGTGTTTTTGAAATCAGGTTATAGAGTTATCGGAATTCATGAAGGTTATAAAGGGTTGTTTTCTGAAGATAGAAATACTATTGACATAGATTTTAATTTTGCTGATGATATTCACAAACAAGGTGGGTCAGCTCTTCAAATGAGCAGGCATAAACCTAAAGACGACGAATTTACTACCAAATTTTTTAAAGATAATAACGTAACTCTACTTGTTACCATTGGTGGTGATGATACTGCTTCTACAGCAAATCGAATTTCAAAATATTTACGTAATAACGATGTAAGTATTCAAAATATACATGTACCAAAAACAATAGATAATGACTTACCACTACCTGCAGGTATTCCAACATTTGGATATCACTCTGCAAAACAGGAAGGTGTTCGTATTGCTCAAACCATCTATGAAGATGCTCGTACCAGTGGTAACTGGTTTGTTTTGAGCGCTATGGGCCGTGAAGCTGGCCATCTAGCATTTGGTATTGGAGCTGCATGCCATTTTCCAATGATTATTATTCCTGAGATGTTCGATAAAGTTGATATTACTTTTGACAGAATAGTAAACCTTGTGATTTCGGGAATTGTAAAACGAAAAATTGAAGGAGTCGATTACGGAGTTGCAGTAATTAGTGAAGGTGTTTTCCACTTTATGAGTGATGAAGAAATTGAAAATTCAGGAATTAACTTTACCTACGATGATCATGGTCATCCTGAATTGGGTAATGTGAGTAAGGCACATATTTTCAATGTACTACTGCAGAATAAGCTTAAAGAATTAGGCTTAAGTGTTAAAAGTCGTCCGGTGGAACTTGGTTATGAACTAAGATGTGTTCAACCAACTGCCTATGATTTGATGTATTGTGGAATGTTGGGATTCGGTGTTAAGAAATTATATGATGAAGGTAGAACAGGTTGTATGGTAACTGCTGATCCTCAGGGTACAATTAGGCCTTTGTATCTTGATGATGTTGCCGATGAATCAGGAAAAGTTCAACCACGTCTGATTGATATGAATAGCGATAAAGCTATTATGGTATTCAACGATGGATTACAGTTTGTTGAGCCTGGTGACTATGAAAGCGCAAAGAAATTTGTTGCTAACCCTGAAGAATTAGACTTTAGAGGTATTCTTGAGTGGTAGCATTTTAAACCTTGCTACTTCATTCAGCAATTAAAACTATTTTTTAGAAATCAACGGAATTGATACAGTAGTATCTCCGTTGATTTTTATTTTGGCCTTATCATAAGTTGGTATTCCAATTCGTTTTAGATTCGAATGGTTTGATATTCCCACTGGTTCCTGAGGTATTTTCAGCTTACCGGTATCAAGTTTACCATTATTATTTATATCCTGGTATATGGCAATTGCATATTCTCCACTTTCGACATTTTCTAGCTTGATTTTTATTTTGTCACTGTTGGGAGTTATAATAACAGAATCAATGGCCATTGTTTTATTTTTAAAACTATCCGAATTATCATATAAGCCCAGATAAATGGTTCCTTGAATATCCACAATATTTGTCACCATAACTTCAATGGTATGTTTCGGCTGGCAATAGCTGTTAGATATTGTTACCAGGGTAAACACAAGAAAAATTATCAGTTTCATAATAGAGACTATCGGTGATCAATGAATATTATGGGTTTTCGGCTTCCTTCAGGAAATTGCATTTTAATTATTTTATTGGGAGGATAGAATTTTATATTCGGAGCTACCCTTAGCTTAGCTCTAAAATTGTCCTTAATCTTCTTTTCAGTGTTTTTTGACACATTTATACATCCCGCCTTAATGAGTAGTTCGTCTATTCCCAACTCATTACTAGAAACCTCCACAATATAGTTTTCTATGCATTCAATTTCATTGAGCACATCATAAATAGAAGGAGGGTAAAGCGTTGTTCCTTTGAGTTTTATCATTTGTTGCTTTCTTCCAATAACAGGACCCAATCTCATGGTGTTTCTTCCACAAGAGCATTTTTCATTGTGATGATAACAAATGTCGCCTGTTTTAAAGCGAAGCAATGGCATTCCTTCAACTCCAATGGTTGTAATTGTAACTTCTCCTGGTTCATTATCCTTTACAGGATTGTCATTTTCA
>CALCGQ010000284.1 GCA_937901015.1 uncultured Bacteroidota bacterium
GGTAAATTCAAAGTTAACTATACCACTTGATGGATTTGGATAAATCAGAACATCTCTTGTAATTATGTTACTTTCTTCGGTTCCAACAATTTGTATATCCCAAACTGCAAGAGTGTATTCTCCAATCAATAAGTTGTCGACGGTAATATTACCAACAGACCAAACTCCTATTCTTGTTTGTGGAATTGATTGCCACTCATAACCAGCACCTTCTCGATATAATATTACAATTGAATCATTATTTGATGTTATTAGTTCATTATCTAGATTACTGGAAAAACTGTAGAAAAATTTTCCAGATGCCTGAAAATTATCCGGCACAATACCTTCCACTTTCCAGTGTCGGTAGGGCGATAATCGAAGTCCCTCAACAGGAGTTACAAGTGAATCAGGAGCAACCCAGTTATGTGTTGTTCTGATCATCGCTGAATCATTAAGCTGGTCAATATTTAATGTAAAATATGTCAGTGGGAAATCATACTCTTCAGGCTGCGTGAAATATTTGAAATTATCAGTTGTTGCATCATTGATTTTTTCATATAAATCAATAGTAGCTAGTATTGGTTTATATGGCATTGCTACCATATCATAAATTTTTACGGAATGTCCATTCCTACCTGAAAAATGTACGGTATCAGTATACTGATTAAAATATTCATCAATAAAAGTTACTTCAATGATATTATCATCTCCTAGAAAATCATATCCTTTAAATTTTTGTTTCAGCCAAATATCAATCATGTATGAAGCACCGCCTTCTGTCACCAACATCGAATCAATCGAAAAATGCGGAGTTCCCGGACTTAATACCCAAGTGTCGAAAAATGGGCCCATATTGATTCCAGTATAGTCCGTTAAGAAATCTCTCATATCCTCCGATGACACAGAGTTATAAGCGATACCATCTGCATTTAGATATGCGGTTATAGACTCAAAAAACAAGGAGTCACCAAGATAGTTTTTGAGTGTATTCACAACAGTGCCACCTTTATCATAGGCAGTTTTACCATATGTAACATCTTGTGGGATATTACTTACTGCCCAATATCCTCCATCAACAACATGGGCATTTTGAAGTACATCCTTATGAGTAGATCTCATCTCTTCAATAAAAACATCATATCCGTAAAGAATTTCTTTGTAATAAATATCACAAAAGGTAGCCCAGCCTTCATTCAACCACATATCCTCAGCAGTGGAGCAGGTTACCTTATTCCCAAACCACATATGCGCTAGCTCATGAGTGTATAAATATTCTGATGAAGTGGTCCCATTTATGGCGAAATGCGGATAAGCAATATTGGAAACATGCTCCATCGCACCAATGGCAGTGCCTGTATAACCGACTTTTTCAAAGGGATAAGCACCAAAATGGGATTCAAAAAATTCAATTATCTCATGAAGGTTCACAAATGATCCTACTACATTTCCTGCACTTGAAGGTTTTGTAAAAATACTAATGGGTATCGTATCTTCGATCCCAATATGTTCATCCTTATATTCCGTATAATATCCCAACGTTATGGATGCAAGATAAGTAGGTATGGAATATGGTATCTGCCAATGCCATGTGGTGGTGTTATTGCCATTATTGATTGTGTCAACTAACACACCTCCAGCCGTAATAGTTAATCCTGTTTCAGCCGTTCCGATAATATCATAAGTTGCTCTATCGGTGAAATTATCAATACATGGAAACCAGGTCTTTCCAAGATTATGTGGTATGGATTCAAAACCAACACCCAAATTAAAGGCATAATCACCTGAGAAATGAAAGCCCCCCCAAGCTTCATGAAATGGATTTCCATGATAAAACACTTTTACTAAAACGGTATCAAGTATTCCTATTTGATCGTCCAAATTAATTGTTACCCGGTGACCAATATGATTATTTATCGCCAGTTCATTATCTACAAATACAGAATCAACAGTTAATGACTGAAGTTCAAGAGGAATATAGCTAAGATCTGAAACCAGAGGTGTAATTTCTATTTCTGTCCAACCAGCAATTGTATTGGAAGTGGTATTTATTTCGTTCAAATTAATGGTATAATGAATGGCATGTATTGTGTCACCAATTCCACTATTTTGTGAATGTGAAAATCCACAAAAAATCAATAACATTACTAATATCAAACTAACTCTTTTCATAATATAAATTTAGAAATGTAAAAGTAATTATTTTACAAACCTCACAGATGTCCGATAACGAACAAAATAGTGTTAATATATGGACACTTAAAGACAAATACATTTAACATTTTTTAATCATATAATTGTATACCAATTGATTAAATTTGTGGCACATTTTGTGATAATGTATGTACTAAATTATAAAACTGGCATCATGAGAATAAGGTCATCAATAATCTTTACAGTATTAGCAATTGTATTATTTGGTATAAATCTAACGGCTCAGAAGCTGTGGACACTTGAAGAATGTATTGAATTTGCTTTTGAAAACAACATAGAAATTAAGCAAAGTATACTTTCTGTAAACTCAGCTGATAGAGATGTTTTGCAAAGTAAGCTGGGTCTTGCACCATCATTAAATGCAAATACAAGCCATTCATTTGGTTGGGGTAGATCATTTGATGAGTCAGCAAACCGTTATGCATCTAAAAACACACAGCAGACATATTTTTCGGTAAATTCTCAAGTAACACTTTTTAATGGATTACAATTAATTAATAATGTAAGACAAAAACAATTTGACTATTTGGCTGAAAAATATAATTCAGATAAAATACGTAATGACATGTCGTTGAATGTTGCGGCAGCTTATCTTCGGATTCTATTTACAATTGAACTTGCGAATAATGCACAACGTCAGGTAGATATATCAAAAGAACAAATCGATAGAACTAGTAAACAAGTTGAAGCTGGAGCAGTTGCTCAGGGCGCGCTATATGATATTCAAGCACAAGGAGCTTCTGATGATGCAAATCTTGTAAATGCAAAAAACAACGTGCTACTTGCATATTTGGACCTAATGCAGCTATTAGACCTTGAATCGAATACAGAGTTCGACATTGATAAACCTGAACTGGACATCATAGGTACACCTACCCTGCTTCCTGCAGATATGATTTATAATAAGTCGGTGATGATAATGCCTGAAATCAAACGTGCAGAATACAGACTTGAAAGTGCCAATAAGGGGCTATCAATTGTTAAAGGGATGCGCAGTCCGAGAATTTATGCAAATGGTTCATATGCTACAAACTTCTCAGATCAGATAAAACAGAGTTATATTCCCGGTCAACCTGGATATGATATTATGATTCCATTCGGTGATCAATTTGATCAAAACCGTAATGGTATGTTAAGCCTTGGGCTTTCAATTCCAATTTTTAATGGTTATCAGGTAAGTACAAATATCAAAAAGTCAAAGATCTATTATGAAGCTGTTAATTTAGAGCTTGAATCAGAAAAGCTTATGTTAAGAAAAAACATTGAATCGGCTTATGCAGATGCGATAGCAGCATATCAAACATTTATTGCACGTCAAAAAAGTGTTGCCTCCTTCAAGGAATCTTTTAAGTACACCGAAGAGAAATTTAACGTGGGTATGGTAAATTCAACGGATTATAATGTTGTTAAAATTCAATTAGCAAATGCTGAATCTGACCTAGCTTCTTCAAAATTTGATTATATTTTCAAAACTAAAATTCTTGATTTCTACTTAGGGAAGAGTCTTTCACTGGGTGATATTGCCAATGTTATAGAAAAATAATTTGAGCATTGAATTAGAATAATAGCTATTTTTATCTTTTATTTCAGCTCAAATAAAATCAACATATCATGGCAAAGAATAACAAGAAGCAAATCTGGATAATTATCGCAGTTGTTGCTCTTCTGGTGGTCATTACAGTTTTGGCAATAAATAAAAGCAAAGATTCAGGTAGTACAAAAGTTGCAACAGAAATTGTTGAGTTGCGCAAATTAGTTGAAACTGTATCTGCCAATGGTAAGATTCAACCTGCCAAAGACATTAAAATAAGCCCATATATCTCTGGAGAAGTTGTTGAACTCTTTGTTAAAGAGGGTGAATATGTAAATAAAGGCGATAAACTGGCTCGTATTGATCCGGAAATTTACATTCGTGCTTATGAAAAAACAGAAGCCTCCTTAAATACTACAAAAGCAAATCAAGCGAATTCAAAAGCTAGACTATCACAAAGTAAATCGCAATTTATAAAGGCCGAACTAGACTTTAAACGAAGTAAGACCTTGTGGGATAAAAAAGTTATATCAGACTCTGATTTTGAATCAGCTAAATCTGCTTATGATGTTGCTCAAGCTGATGTTGATGCAGCCGAGGAGAGTTTCAAATCATCTAAATTTCAAGTAAGTAGCGCCCAAGCATCACTCAAAGAAGCCAAGGAAAACCTTAACAGAACAACAATCTATGCTCCAAACGACGGTACTGTTTCTAAGTTAAGTGTTGAAGAAGGTGAAAGGGTTACAGGAGCATCTCAATTTTCAGCTGGTACTGAAATAATGAGGATTGCAAACCTTGATATACTTGAGGTAAATGTAGAAGTAAACGAAAATGATATTGTAAGGGTTACCTTATTGGATACTGCAATGATTGAAGTTGATGCATATCTTAATCGTGAATTTAAAGGACTTGTGACTGAAATTGCCACATCTGCGAACACAGTTGGTGTAAGTGCTGATCAGGTAACTAACTTCGATGTTAAAATAAGAATGCTTAAGGATTCATATGGTGATCTTGTAAAATCTAATGCGGCTATCTCTTCTCCATTCCGACCAGGGATGTCAGCAACTGTTGAGATTGAAACAGAAACGGCACCAAATATCCTCACTATAGCTATCCAAGCAGTTACAACAAGAGCCGATACTTCAGGCAGAGTGAAATCAACTAAAGAAAAACGTGAAGAAGAAAGACTAGCTGAAAAAGGGGTTGAAAAGAAGAATGTTGCACTTGATGAATATGTATTCCTTTTCAAGGATGGAAAAGCAAAACTACAAAAGGTTACAACTGGAATTCAGGACAATACATATATTGAAATCACTGAAGGTTTGGAAGCTGGTGATGAAGTAATTATTGCTCCATATAGAGCTGTTTCTAAAACCCTGAAAAACAATGACAAGGTTGAAAGTGTAAAAAAAGAAGACCTTTTCAAGTCGGATAAAGAAAAAGAATAGAGTTGGCTAAAATACTTAACATAGAAACTTCCACACGGGTATGTTCTGTTGCATTATCCATTGATGGTAAAGTAGTGGCAATCGAAGAATCACACACACAGAATAGTCATGCAGAACAAGTTACCCTATTTTGTGGTAAGGTGATTAAGGAATGTGGATTAACGTTCAAAGATTTGGATGCAGTTGCAGTTAGCAAAGGTCCTGGTTCTTATACAGGGCTGAGAATTGGTGTTTCCACTGCTAAGGGTTTGTGTTACGGACTTGAAATCCCATTAATTTCTGTTAGCACTTTACTTTCCATGGCATTGGGAATCAATTCCAATACCACCATAGAAAAAGATGCAAACACAATTATATGCCCCATGATTGACGCACGAAGAATGGAGGTTTACACTGCTCTTTATTCGCAACAACTGGAAGATATTGAACCAATAGAAGCTAAAATAATTGATGAAGACTCCTTTAAGAGTTATCTTGAAAACAATAATGTAATATTTGGTGGTGATGGTGCCGAGAAGTGTAAAGAAGCACTATCAGAAAGCCCAAATGCGATTTTCCTTGATGATTTTCATACATCAGCTGCTTACTTAAGCCAATTAGCTGAGTCAAAATTTAACAAAGGAGATTTTGAGAACACTGCATATTTTGAACCTTATTACCTTAAGGATTTCGTTGCTGGAATCCCAAAAGTAAAAGGGCTCAGAATGTAGTCTAAGCCCTTTATTTATTTCATTACAAAGTATTAACCTGAGTTAATACTTTTCTTTGTACTCTTTTACGTAAACTTTATTGTTCTTAAATAAAGAACTACCTATAGAGAAATAGAAAACATTGGCTTTAAAACCTTTATAAGGCTGATTACCATCATTTTCAGTATAATCCTGATTAAAAAATTCGCTTATATAATACTTGAACTTTAGGGTTAGACCATATGGAAATTGTACCCCAACAAAAGCAGTATGATAATACACTGGTACTCTTTTGCTAAACCAAACACTGAACTTAGTCTTCTGCTCATCGATAAACGTTTTTTCTTTATAGTTAATGGGAAACTCAATTTCATAACCACCAAAAAGAAAGAATCTATTCATGTTACCTAGTTTAAAGCCAATTGGAATTCCAATATTATAGTTTCTAAATTTCTTTTTTGTGTTTGTACCGGGAACATCATAGATAAACCCAACGTTCCTTATTGAACCACCAAAAATAAATCCAAGGCTTCTATTAACATCATAATTACCATACACCTGAAAGTTAAATACTGGTGACCAACGCATTACATTTCCATTTGCATCTCCATTATTATCTAGGGTTGCAAATGAGAATATCATTTCACCACCGGTGGTTGAATAAAGTTTTGACTGTGCATTTACATTTATTGAGCATACCAAGAATAGGAATGCAAGAATTGGAATATATTTCATAGCTAGTGATTTTTAGTAACACAAAGCTAGAAATAAAACATGAATCTTTTGATATTTTTAGCAGGTTTAATGAAAATTAAATTCTTAGTAGAAGAAATTTGGTAAGCTAATCTCCTATTACTTCCGAAACCTGGGTAACTAAATCAGAGATACTTCCATCATTGTGAAGAACATAATCAGCCAACTGAATGCACTTGCTTAGGTTCTGTTTATTGGGATCGGAAGTAATAAACTCCCTTTTCTCATTTGCAATAAATGTTTCAAAACTAATTTTATCGGTTTCAGAACCACGTATAACAACTCTATCGTATCTTAACTTAGGATCAGCATTAACAGCAAGCAGTATAAAACTACCCTGTTTCTTTAAAAAGTCTATTTCACCTGGAGTTCTGATACTTTCGATTATGGAACTAACACCCCCTTTTTCTGCAATACCATATAGCTGCTCGATGATGTATGCAGGTGAATATTTCGCTCTGAGTTCATTGGCAACTTCAGTCATTGAATCACGGTTAACTGGCAACCCTCTCTTCTTGATTTCCTCAATCAAGAATGCCCTGACAGAGTAGTGCTTATATCCCATATCCTTAACGAGATAATCAACTACCGTTCCTTTGCCAGCTCCCAGAGTTCCTGTTATTCCAATAATTTTCATAATGATAAACTATGATTTGTTGTATTATTTCTTTTTACTACCGTTACTCTCCACTTTAATGTCTTCGATCCACTTTTTCATTACAATAGGCTCATAAGCATTCATCCTGACCACCAACCTATGGATATCGGAATCTATAATAAGATTTTCACGATGTTCCATTCTGATAAAACCAGCTTCTACTCCATCCTCAATAAACTTAATCAGATTATCAAAATAACCACCTGTATTTAACAATCCCATTGGTTTATCAGATATCCGTAATTGATTGTAAGTTAAGACTTCCGACAATTCATCTAAAGTACCGAATCCTCCGGGCATTGCAATGAACCCATCAGACAATTCTGCCATTAATTCTTTACGTTCTGCCATGGTATCAACAGTAATCATTTCGCTAATACCTTTATGGTCAACCTCCTTATCTATAAGCAGATGCGGCATAATTCCTGTTACTTTGATTCCACCTGCAAGCACTGCGTCAGCAATTACCTTCATTAACCCAACATCAGCTCCACCATAAACTAGCTCAATTTGCTTTTCAACAAAATAGTCACCCAAACTCTTTGCAGCCTCTTTATACTCACTTTTACTACCCATACTAGAGCCGCAAAAAACACAAATTCTTCTCATACTTTTCAATGTTAAGGATCACAAAATTAGGTTAATTTTGCCACATGATCCTGATTGACACACATACACATTTATATCTTGATAACTATTCTGATGATCAGGATATTATAATCCAAAAAGCCATTGATCAGGGAGTTCAAAAGATGCTACTTCCTGCCATTGACAGATCAACATTTGATTCAATGTTAAAGCTTTCAAACCGGTATCCTGAAAATTGCTTGCCTATGATCGGTTTACATCCAACTTCAGTTAAAGACGACTATAAGGAAGAGTTGGCGTTAGTTGAGGAACAAATTAACAAAGGTGGCTATATTGCTATTGGCGAAATTGGTATCGATCTCTATTGGGATGGCACTTACTTTGAACAGCAAAAGGATGCCTTTAGAAGGCAATTACGCTTGGCTAAAAAACTTGGTTTTCCTGTGGCGATTCATACTCGTGATTCTTTTGATGATATATATAAAATTGTTGCGGAAGAAAAAACGGATGACCTAATTGGAGTATTCCATTGTTTCACAGGATCATCTGCTGAGGCTCAGAAAATAATGGATTTAGGGTTTTATATGGGAATTGGTGGGATCCTTACTTTCAAGAATTCTGGTCTGGCAGATACTGTGCAAGATATTCCCATTGAACATCTGCTTTTGGAAACCGATTCTCCATTCCTAACCCCAGCACCACATAGAGGAAAACGAAACGAGAGTTCATATTTAACTATTATTGCAAACAAACTAGCAGAAGTTAAGGGTATCAGCTTTGAAGAAGTTGGAAATATCACAACCAATAATGCTAATCAATTGTTTAAGCTATTATGATTGAAGAAACTTCCATTTTAATAATATATACCGGTGGTACAATCGGTATGATTGCAGATAAAGATACCGGAGCATTGGTTCCTTTTAATTTTGATAATATTAACAAGCATATCCCGGAATTAGCACGGTTCAATTTCACATTGGATTTCCATTGTTTTGAACCCATAATGGATTCGTCAAATATGAACCTAGATGTTTGGATTGAATTGGGTCAAATCATCAAAAAGCATTACGAAGATTATGATGGTTTTGTTGTACTTCACGGGTCTGATACCATGGCGTATTCAGCATCAGCATTGAGCTTTATCCTTGAAAACTTAAATAAACCTGTAATATTTACAGGATCTCAACTGCCACTTGGGGTTTTAAGAACCGACGGTCGTGAGAACCTAATTACATCAATTGAAATTGCAGCTGCAAAAGAAGATGATACGCCAATTGTACCAGAAGTTTGTGTATACTTTGAGAACAAACTAATGCGTGGAAATAGAACAAGTAAGTACAATGCAGAAAACTTCAACGCATTTGTATCCGGTAATCTACCATTACTAGCTGATATTGGGATATATATCAAATACAACCGTAATATTATACTAAAACCAAAGTTTAAAAAGCTAAAAGCGCACAAGAATTTGGATAGTGGAGTTGCTGTTTTGAAGCTATTTCCAGGAATCAACAAAGAATTTATGAAATCCTTTCTTAGTATCAAGGGACTTAAGGGTGTAGTTATGGAAAGCTTTGGTTCTGGAAATGCCCCTTCTGAAAAATGGTTCATAGATATAATAAGGGAAGCAATTAGTTCAGGATTAATCATTCTGAATGTTACACAATGCATGTCAGGTGCAGTTGAACATGGTAAGTATGAAACAAGTGTATTGCTCGAAAAATCAGGAGTAATTGGAGGTGGAGATATTACAACAGAAGCTGCGTTAACTAAATTAATGTACTTATTTGGAGAGGGTCATGACAATGAAACCATAATCAGATTAATGAAAATTTCTCTAAGAGGTGAAATGACTGTGGGGTAGTCTTTGGTCATTAGTCATTGGTCATTAGTCTTTGGTCATTAGTCATTGGTCATTGGTCATTAGATAATTAGTTAATTAGTTGCTGGTTAGATTCTTCGCTTTGCTACCAATGACAACGTTATGCATAAGACTGATAATTAACTATTTGTAAATTGAGTTCTTTTGCTAGTCTTTCAACAGATTTTTGTTTTTGAGCCAGTAATTGCATCTCGTATTTTTTAACACCTTGCTCCGCATATTCTGTTCCTTTGACCATTGTTCTCCAATATAATTCTGCCAGTTTTCTGGCCGTAGCCTTTATTGCAATGGCGGGTCCTTTTTTTGATCGTATTCGCCTACCAAAAGAACCTAAGGCAATATTTTTACTTGTTAACAAGCTCTGTGCAATTTGCCTGAATATTTGGCCAGCTCTAGGTTTTCCTCGTTTTCGTTTTGATCTTTTCATTTTGCCTGAATTGTGCTGTCCAGGAGCTAGACCAAGCCAGGAAGTATAATGTTTTTCTGTTGGCCAATTTGACAAATCTGTTCCTGTTTCAGCTAATAACTGCATCCAAGTATAATCTGTAATCCCTGATATTAGCGTTGCATCTCTTCCGGAAAATATATCAATAAGATTAGCTCCTAAATCTTTTACATCTGGTTTGTTATGCCTAATTGGTTTTCTTTTGGTGGGTAAATCATGGTTATTTCCTCCATTGCCCATCATGTGAATAATTCTTTCAATCTCCTTATCGCATTCCTTTATTTGTTTCTGGTAAAAATGATAACCATCCCATGCTTGTTGCAATGCAAATAGACCAGCTTTGGTGTATCTGCCATTTAATGCTTTTAGAATCTCAGCTTTTTTGTTATTAATGATACGACCATCACACATTCTTAATAACACGTTATTATCTCTTTCGCCAAGTAAAATAGCCTCTATCATTTTTAATCCACTAACACCATGTATCTGGCTTAACACTTCTTTTAGCCGTATGTTCATTTCTGTAAGAGACTTCTGCATGTGATTGACATGCATGGCAGCTGAGTGAATATGGTCCTCACGCAAACGGTAGTAACTACGTAGTTCCTTAACAAGGTCTTTAGCTACAAAGCAACGATTCAATAAACCATGACTATGCAATTCCTGAATCCACTGACAATCCTTAATATCAGTCTTTCTCCCAGGGACTTGCTTAGTTTGACGACCATCTACCAACCATACATCTATAGCAGCCTCTTCCAATATTTCGTATAAAATAGTCCAGTAAACTCCTGTGGCTTCCATAGCTACAGTTTGAATCTTGTGTTCAATTAAATATTGGGCTAAAAGCTCAAAGTCCTCAGTAAAAGTGTAAAAAATCCTGACTTGCTGACCTTCAACAAAAACAAATACATTTTTTGCGCCAATATCGATACCTGCGGCATTTTCTCTAATTCTCAGCATAATAAATAGTGTTAAGTAGTAAGATTTAGTTATGCTCTACACCCAAAAGGCCATTAACCCATGATAGGCTACCAATCGGGCATTTCCATAATAGGAAAGCACCATACTATGTGGCTCAATCTTTTGGAACCATACTCAGCAACAGGTTTAAAACACTAATCGAATGAACGGTCAAACTGTGTAAAGCATGCCAAAGGTAATGAGTTTATGTTTTGTCATCATACTATGTGCGCCCTTTTACCGAGGGTGTTGGGTCTCAG
>CALCGQ010000285.1 GCA_937901015.1 uncultured Bacteroidota bacterium
TTAGCGTGTTCAAATTTTCCGATTTTCTTTTCAAGTGCACCGGTAAACGATCCTTTTTTATGGCCAAAGAATTCACTTTCAAATAAGCTTTCAGGAATAGCAGAACAGTTTACCGAATAAAACAACTTATTACTACGTCTGCTAAGTTGATGGATGCCTTGTGCAACAAGCTCCTTCCCTGTTCCGCTTTCTCCCAGAATAAGAACAGATGTGTTTTCTGCTTTAGCTACTTTACTCATCATATTAATGAGTGTTTTTATAGCTTCGCTATTACCGATAAGCTGATTACCGATATTGCTTAGAATTTTCTTTGATAAATTGTAAACATTTTTCTCAGCAGTTTTTAGCTTCTTATTTAATGCAAGATATCTCTTTGTTCGTGTGATGGCATTGTTAATCTCAAATAATCTGAATGGTTTGGCAAAATAATCTGAAGCCCCATTTCTCATTGCATGTATTACAGTATCCATATCTCCGTGTCCGGAAATCATAATAACTTCAATATCAGGATGCTTATCTTTTATAATCCCTAATACCTGAAGTCCATCCATTTCAGGTAACTTAACATCTAGTATGACTATATTAACCGCATGCTTTTCAAGTATATTAAATGCTACTGAAGGTGCTCCGGCTTTAAAGACTTTGTACTTTTTTGTTAAAAGAAATTCCTCTATCTCATCAGCAACCCGAGGCTCATCATCTACTATTAATATATTTATGCTATTATCCATACTTACTAGTTTATTGGTAGATTAATAATCATTTTAGTGAATTCTCCAGCATCGCTTTCAATATTTATATTACCATTCATTTCTGAAATAATACCATATGAAATTGATAGACCTAAACCAGTTCCTTTCTCTTCACTTTTTGTGGTGAAAAATGGGTCAAACACTTTTTCTATTATCTTTTTACTAATTCCAATGCCATTATCAGTTATAATAATCTCAGCACTATTAATCTTATTGATTAGATCTATGGAAATTCGTTTACTAAAATTCTCAGGTGATAATTGTTTTTCCTTCTCGTTTACCGCATATCGTGCATTGGATATAATGTTAAGGATAACTTGTTCCAGTCGATACTGGTTGCCTTTTATAATTATGGGTTCTTTGGGTACCTTTGTAATAACGTTTATATTTTTGCCTAGCAATTGTTTATTTACAAGCCTTAGAGTATTTTCTAGTACCTTATTTACAACTACTTCTTCGATTACACTACTTTCCTGATCTCTTGAAAATAGCCTGACGTGTTCAATTATTTTTTGGATTCTATCAATATCTGTGAATAATAAATCAATTTTATTTCTCAAATAATTGGTGTCTATTCCATCAACTGAGTTAACGCTAAAAAGTATGTTTTCCAATCCCATGGATATACCACCAAGAGGTTGGTTTATTTCGTGTGCCAAACCTGCTGAAAGTTCACCAATTGATTCTAATTTAGATTTCTGAACAAGTAATTGCTGCTGCGTATTAACAACTTTTATCTCTTCTTTTATACGTTTCTCAAGATTCTTATTAAGTTCATTAAGTTCATTTTCAGCTTTCTTTCGTTTAGTAATATTTGAGACAAAAACAAGATATGCTGGCTTCATATCCCATGTAATTGATGTGGATTTCATTTCCATCCAATACCCGTTACTTAACTGAATTTCAATACCTTCATTTTTACTAAGTTTACCATTAAATGAATCATTAATTAGTTTTTTAAACCTTGGTTCTACAAATTTTGTGAGTTCAGAACCAATAATATTACGGGGCATTGCATCTAATATCTCAGAAACTTTAGGATTGATCATATAAATGATATTGTTGATTAATAGAAAGATACCATCATTGGCATTTTCATAAATCAAACGATATTTCTCTTCACTATCCTTAAGTAATATCTGTGCATTTTTTCTTTCAACAACTTCTATTTCTAATTCTTTGGTTCTTTCGTAAACTCGCTCTTCAAGTTCAGCGTTTAAAATTTTCAGATCATCCTCAACTTCTCTTCTGTATATGGCTCCTCCAAGTATATATGCCAGCATTTCAAGGGCAGTGACTTCACCATCATTCCACACCCTATAATTTGTACAGTCATCGAATCCAATGAAACCCCACCATTTGTTTTTAACAAATATCGGTATGGCTAGAATCGATTTTATATTTTGAGCCATAAATATAGACCTTAGCGGTTCTTCAAAATCTTCGACAAAACCTCCCACATTATTCTTTTGGATCATTCTTTCCTCAAACATAATAAAGGGAGGTGAGCTTTCTGGAATATTTTTTAACTCTGGATTACCAATTTCAGGTTCAATACCAACTGCTACCCATTCATTTATATGACTTATAACCCGAGAATTATTGTGTTCATGAACTTTGAAGATATAAGCTCTTGAAACATTTGTAGTTACTCCGATGTGCGCTAAGGCTTCATTAATACTACTTTGGTTAACTCCTTTATTAAAAAACTCAGCGGTTGACCAAAGTAGAGCTCGAAGTATTGAGCTGCCTTTATCTCGTTCCTTTTCAGCAAGTAAACGTTTATTCTCTTCTTGGATAAGTCTTTTTTCAAGAAGAATATCATTTGCTTGCTCTTTAATAATATTTTTCAGATGATCGGTATCAACAGGTTTTATTAAAAAACCCTTAACCCCTGTTTCAATGGCGTTTATGAAAAACTTTGACTCTCCGTATGCCGACATTATAACAATTCGCATTGATTTATTATTCTCCCGAATCTTTTTGATCATGTCAAGGCCATTCATTACCGGCATTTTAATGTCAGTAAGTATAAGGTCAGGTTTATTCTCCAGATAACTTTCATATCCTTCCTGCCCATTGCTGGCCACATAAAAATCATGAAAAGCTGGTC
>CALCGQ010000286.1 GCA_937901015.1 uncultured Bacteroidota bacterium
TCATTTGATATATCAATATTTCCATTAAGCATCTCCAAAAGTGCTTTAACTACCGACAGCCCCAATCCAGTTCCTCCTGTTACCGAATTAATAGTTGTATCAATTCTCTTAAATCTATCAAATATCATCTCCATTTCTTCTTTGGAAATGCCTTTTCCTTGATCTAATATGGAAATATTCAATCGGTCTTCAACGTATTCGTAATTTACAGTAATTGAAGTATTCTCAGGGCAGTTTTTTATGGCATTACTTAGAAGGTTTAGCATAATTAGCTTTAATTTCTTCCCATCCGTAATAAATATAATATCCTGATTATCCGTAATATTTGATTCAATGCTAATGTTCTTGTTATTAATATCATAGTGAAAGTCATGAAGCACCGATTTATGAATTTCAGTTATGCTGACACGAGAATTTTCAAGATTCTCTAATCCGGCTTCAATGGTAGCAGCTGTGAAAATATTTTTCAGATGGAAGTCAAGTTGTGCAGCTTCTCTATAGATGATCTCAGCCATTGGCTTAGCTTTATCAATATTATCTTCATTCAATGAAATAATGTTATCGGCCATGCTAATTATGGAACTGAAAGGATTGTATACTTCATTCATTATATTGGATATGAAGTTGCCTTTTAATGATTCAGATTCCTTTAGTTTAGAGTTGAGATCAACAATAGTTTTCTGAAGTTCACTTATTTCCTTTTGCTTTTTATCTAGTTCTTGATTACTCATCCTAATAAATTTTGATATTATAATTTTCTATAAACAGAAGCTGCAACATGCTCCAATGGAAAGTTCATGTTTATCAACGACTCTGAATGACCTAAAAAGAGGTATCCCTTTGGACTAATGCAGTTTAATAGCTTGGCAACAACTCTTTCTTGGGTTGGCCTATCGAAATATATCAGAGTATTTCGGCAAAATATTATATCCACTGTTCCAACAATTGGTGATTTAGGGTTCAATAGATTGTATCTGAAAAACTCAATTTTTTTTCTTAAAATGGGAGATATTCTAATTTGATTTTTAATCTTATCCCTACTTCTTAGTAAATATTTAGCTCTGTATTCAACAGGAATTTGTATTACTGCTGAACCAGGATAAATAGCAGTACTTGCGGTTTTTAATACAGAGGTAGAAATATCAGAAGCATAAATACTATAATCGAAAAGGGGGATAATGTTTTTTTGCTCATTTAGAACCATGGCAATGGTAAAAGGCTCTTCTCCACTTGAACATCCGGCACTCCATACTTTTATTGTATTGTTTTCTTTACCAGAAAGGTAAGAGGGTAGTAGTGTTTGTGTGAGATAATTAAAATGGTTGTCTTCTCTGAAGAAATCTGTTTTATTGGTTGAGAGTCTGTTGATCATCTCCACAGCTTCCATTCTGTCGGGGTCTTTATTAAGTACAAAATCGCAATATTCTGTATATGACCGAATCCCGGTTTCCTTTAACCTGCTTTGAAGCCTAGATTTTACAAGTACCCTTTTATTTGGATAAAGGTTTATACCATAGTTTATATATATGAAATCTGATAGTTTTTTAAAGTCATTATCAGAAAATTCACCATATGGTTGGTTATCATCCATTTAGCGGTAGTTTTTAAAATCTTTCAAATTCATCGTCAAGACCATCTGACACATTTAAGTCAATATCAACACCCGATTCATCATCTAAAGTTCCAGTATTATGCATTGCTTTGTTGGTTTGTGTAATAAGGCGAGGAGAATTAGACTCCTTACGTTTTCGTGCCTTTTTAATACCTTCAATTTTAAAGTGTGATATAACACTAACAAGTTGTTCAGCCTGACTTGATAACTCCTCAGAATTTGTTGCCATTTCCTCGGCAGAGGCAGCATTTTGTTGACTTACATCATTCAGTATTTGTATGGCGTTGTTTATCTGATCAGCAGCATCTCTTTGTTCTTTACTGGCCGCACTAATTTCTTGAACTAACATTGATGAGTTTTGAATACTCGGC
>CALCGQ010000287.1 GCA_937901015.1 uncultured Bacteroidota bacterium
CATAGTGAGTTCTGGCCAATAAAGAGCAATTCTGTATTTGCCGGCTAACATGGTAGCTTCATTACCCTGTAGTATTATTTCATAGGGCATATTAGCAATATGATCCTTTCCGATTATTGGTAAGAAATGAGCTTCTCCACTTTCTGAATTTTGTAAACCAATTCCGAAAACAGCAACCTTACTATCAGGAAAAATCTGTTCATAAACCTTTACTGTATTACCTTTACCACTGTTTAAGTTTTTCTGAATTATTGATAATCCTGATTCAAAACTGTCAAATTCCCTTAATTCATCCGGATCATCAAAATAAGGCATCATAACTTTATAGTGATATTTAATGAGATCATCTTTTTCAACTACACCACCAAAAGGTGCAAGTTTTCCTAACTTACCAAAAGCTGTAATTACAGTTTCTGACATAGCAGCTATGTCAGCCTCTTGTCTCTGCTCCATTTGTTTGCCCCAATATGCCATGAACATATATTCAGGATTAACAATACTTAGGGTTATTTTGCCATCTTTTTTAACTAAACCTGCCTTAAGCACACTTGCTAATGCACCACGATCTTTAAATTGTAAACTAAGTTTCTTCAATTCATCATTTGTGAAGGCTATAACCATCAGATCTTCACTTTGTGCTGGGTTATATTCACCAATTACTTCAAATCCACCATCTACAATTGCATCTTTTACCTTTGCGGCCACATCTGCCATTTCCAGTTCGTATTCAGCAACTTTGTAATAGGGAGAATATGTTTGTTGCGCTAATCCGGTCATTATTAAACCAATAACGAGAGCTAATAATAGAGATGTTCTTTTCATAATAATGTAGTTTTAGTTGAAAATAAGGCCATAAAAATAAGAAATGTACAAATTCAAATATGTATATGCATTAGTTTATAGTGATTACAAATTACTTAATCACTACTTTTTGATTGAAATGGGATGACTCTGTTTTACAAGAAATCAAGTAAAGTCCTTTATTCCCAGTAAATTCAATATCTACTTGATTATTACCTAAATCAGAATTGGAGAGTGTATTAACCTTATTACCAGAGGCATTGAATATGTTAATTGATAATATAATTTCATCAGAATAAACAGTTACCTTTCCGGATGAAGGGTTTGGGTAAATTGAAAAGTTGGTGTCCCTGTCATTATGAACTTCCGTAAATATGGAAGTAATATTCGTTGAGGTTATCAGGAAAGGAGCCTTATCAGCATTGCTATAGAAAGATTCAAACAGGTCTATTTCATCAGAAGAATAGGAAAACATATCTGCCAGCCATTTTGGATTTACTGTTTGATAGTAAACATTTGCTGTAATCTCTAAGTCCTCTGTAATACCAATTGTTGGAATGTGGAATCTTACAATATCAATTCCTGTACCTTGTGTTCCAGCGAGAGTATTGAAGTTCGGATCATCAATTGCTTGTCCAACTATTTTCACGGTATCATATGACATATGACTTGTGGTGAATCCCAATGGTGGTAACCTATTATCTTTCAATGTGTAGTTGGCTCTTTCCAGAACTGTTGTTACATCATAATTAATATCTCCCATTACCAACTCATATATCTGTACCTGTTGGTCAGAATCTATAACATCATAATGAGGTTCAAAATCTGGATTTTCTTCAATAAGATCACCGCTGGAATCAAATTTTCCACTATGAAATATTGTATCACTATTAACAGTTACAATTAATTCTACACTTACTCTTCTGCTTGGGTAGCCCGATGGGAATTTATGACCTGCAATGTTCTGCAGAGTAAGTTCTATGAATGCTGAATCCAGAGTCCGGTTAATAATCTCCATATCCATTATGATTGTTTTCTCCCTTAACATTCTTGTGTTTCTGGCTATTGTTGAATCAAACTGAATATCAGTCGCAGTTAGGTCTAATTCTTCACTATTGTCCTTAAGAATATTTAGCATAAAGGTATTTGCTCCAGCAAAATGATGCAATCCAAATGGTGTTCGTGGTTCTAGCCATGGTGGTCTGGTACTTATTTTAACAGGATCATTAATTCTTGGAACATGGCAACTTTGACAGCTCTCATTGTTAGCAGAGTAGCTCGAGTTACGCCACTCATGGTAAACAGCTTGTTCCACAAATTGGTTTCCGGTTGGGCTTCCATTATTGTCAACAGAATTTGTAATCAAGGTATGGCAACCTGCACATAACCGGGAATCTATTATATGATTACCATGTGTTGGAGTATACCCAATTTCCATAATCATTGGGTTAGTAAAGGGGTTTTCATACGGACCCCAAATGATATGATCAGTACCTATTCCAAAAGTTCCCGAGTAGTTCCCCAGAGATTCTTCTGTTATCTGATGACAAACGGTACATTGAACACCATCTAGAGCGAGTGGGTCATCTATCATGGCTGCGATCGAATAATTACCTTGGCCAAGGAATTGTGCATTTTCATTACCAGTGGGTGGATG
>CALCGQ010000288.1 GCA_937901015.1 uncultured Bacteroidota bacterium
CCTCTTCAGGTTTTAATGCTTCAACAGCTTTGGATCGTATTTTACAGAATTCACATATTTCCATCTCACAAAGTTAAGATATTGTTCATGAAATATCGCTAATTGGATGTGACTTTTGTCACTTTTTTTAATGCTTCTTGTCTTCTTTATAATTATCCTATGTTTCTGTTTTATATATCCATTATCTCCTGTTTATCAAGTATTTATCACGTGCTTTCTTGTTAATTTAGTGCTATTTAATCATAAATTTGTTTCATATATAACAACATAGATTTAAAGATATAAGTAATTAAGAACATAAAATACTAGTCATGAAAACAAGTTTAAAATTATTCGTCAACTCAGCCTTAACATTCTCTGCCATCGGTTTTGTAACCTATCTTTTCATAATAATTGCTGGATTTTTTGGATGCTGTGCTGGTATCTCCACATTTTTGTATCATAAAATTGTACTCATACTTGTAGCATCCGGTGCCATAACTTTTGGAATCTGCCTGTACAAAAATTGTTATAAAAATCTGAGATAAATTATATGTGAAAATCAAATCCTTGATGTCATATATTTATCTTAATTCGGACTCGTTTTCGTCCGGTATTTCTCAGTTATTTACCTACAAATAGCATCGCAAATCCTGAGCCGTTATTTAGACTCATTCCTTATTGTGTTATAACATTGATTTACTGGTTATTACCCATTTAGAAACTATTACTAACTCAATTTATTATGAGTTTAAATTAGCATTATATATACCTGTTTATTAACCTATTACAATTTTATGATATATATCACAAAACTATCACTACCAGCTATACCATTGTTTTACTGATACTTACAACCCTTACTCATCACGACTCACGGAGTAGTTTTTTAGAGATTTTGAGTATATTTTTGCAGATGTTTATATGTAAATAATCATATATATACATTTAATAGCTTTTTAAAGCATAATAAATAAGGTCTGATGAAAACAAGAAGGGATTTTATTAAAGTTTCAGCAGCTGGTGCGGGAGCAGCAGCAATAGGGCTTAGCGCCTTAAACTGGAACGGAGTTAACAAAGCTCAGGCATCTAATTCACAATATCCCGTCAGTGATGAAGAAATGACTTCATTTCCCACATACTGCGAAGTATGTTTTTGGAAATGTGCCGGCTGGACTTACGTTGACAAAAGCAACAATATCAGAAAAATCATTGGCAATAAAGAAGACCCACATTGTAGTGGTCGTTTATGTCCTCGTGGAACTGGTGGAGTTGGAATGTACACTGATAATGACAGGTTAAAAACTCCTCTTATCAGAGAAACAGTTGATGGAAAACAAGGATTTAGAAAAGCTTCATGGAGTGAGGCACTTGATCTTGTAGCTTCAAAAATGAAGGGTGTAAGTGAAAAGCATGGTCCTGAGGCATTTGCTCTATTTAATCATGGAGCACCTGGAGCGCATTTCAAACATTTGCTTCACGCATATGGTTCAGATAATGAAGGAGAACCAGCATGGGCTCAATGCAGAGGTCCACGTGAAGTAGGTTTTTCAGCTACTTTCGGCAGTTGGATTGGCTCACCAGAACCAACCGATATCAGAGATACAGATTGTCTTGTCCTTATTGGCTCTCACCTTGGTGAGAATATGCATAATGGACAGGTTCAGGAAGTTTCCACCGCCATCGAACGTAAGGCGACAATCATTACTGTTGACCCGCGCCTTAGCACAATTGCAAGTAAATCGAAATACTGGCTTCCAATTAAACCTGCCACAGATTTAGCATTATTATTATCGTGGATTCATGTTTTAATTTATGAAGACATCTATGATAAAAAATATATAGAGCAGTATGCCATTGGTTTTGACCAACTCAAAGCTCATGTTAAAAACATGACTCCTGAATGGGCTTATGGTATCACAACTATTCAACCTGATGTAATTCGCAAAACAGCTCGTGAGATGGCAAATGCCTCTCCTTCGGTTATTGTACATCCTGGAAGACATGTTGCTTGGTACGGTGATGACAGCCAGAGAGAAAGAGCAATTGCAATTCTTAATGCATTATTGGGATCATGGGGCAAAAGAGGTGGTTTTTATTTCAAAGAAGCAGTAAAAGTACCATCATATCCACACCCAAAATATCCTCATCCTCATTGGTCATGGAAAGATAACCTCGACGGAAAATATCCATTATCAGCAATGGGTATAACCCAAGAATTACTCAAGGCATCCATTCCAGAATATGATTATAAACATCAGATCAAAGCATGGATTGTGGCAGGTACAAACTTACCTCTTACCATTCCGAATAAAGAACTTTTCCAAATGGCAGCTGAATCCGTTGAATTTATTGCAGTTGTAGATACAATGCCAATGGATATAACCGGATATGCTGACGTTATACTACCCGAATGTACTTATCTTGAGAGATATGACACAATTAGATCAGCACCTCACCGTGAACCAAATATTGCTTTACGTATGCCTGCTGTTGAACCTAAGTGGGAAACAAAACCATCTTGGTGGATTGCCAAACAGCTGGGTGAGCGTTTAGGATTAGGATCATATTTCGACTATGATGATTTTACAGAAGTTCTTGATTGGCAGCTTAAGGAGATGGGTACATCACTTGAGGAGATGCAGAAAGTTGGAGTTAAGATATTCCCAAGAAAATCAGGACCATTATATCTGGGTGATGGTGAAGAGTATAGCTTCAATACAAACTCAGGTAAAATTGAATTATACGCAACCGAATTTGAGGATCATGGTTTCGACCCTCTACCAAAATTCACAAAACATCCGGAACCAGAAGAAGGCTTTTATCGGTTAATTTATGGAAGAGCGCCAATGCATACCTTCTCTCGTACATCAAACAATCCAAACCTACATGATCTCATGGATACAAATAGCGTTTGGGTTAATCCAAAAGTAGCCGAGCTATGGGATTTGGAAAAAGGACAATTAGTTTGGTTACAAAACCAAGACGGAGTTGTTTCCACTTTCCCAATTAAGGTTAGAATAACTGAAAGAATCAGATGGGACTCTGTATACATGGTTCATGGGTTTGGACACAATAACAAAAAACTTACCCGAACTTATGGAAAAGGAGCAAGTGATTCTAAACTAATTACCAACATTATGGTTGACCCAATGATGGGTGGAACTGGAATGAGAGGGAATTTCGTGACATTTTTAACAACTGACCCAGGAATGGAGGAAGAAATATGAGATACGGAATGGCTATTGACACAGCTAAATGTGTCGGATGCAGCGACTGTGTAGTTGCATGTCAAACAGAAAACAATGTCCCGATTGGATATTGCCGCGATTGGATTGTTGAAAATGTTAGTGGAAGCTATCCAAACGTTGAAATCGAATTACGTTCTGAAAGATGTAATCATTGTGAAAATTCACCATGTGTGAGATGTTGTCCTACGGGAGCAAGTCATATTGTAGATGGTGGTATTGTGATGGTTACTCATAATGAGTGTATCGGTTGTGGTGCATGTATTCAATCATGCCCTTACGACGCAAGATACTCACATCCTGATGGTTATGTTGACAAATGTACTTTTTGCCAGCATCG
>CALCGQ010000289.1 GCA_937901015.1 uncultured Bacteroidota bacterium
CAGATAATGAAGACTTTGTAATAACTTTTTATCCAGAAGTACAAGATATGCAGGTAATATTAGACTTCATAGAATTTGATATTGAGAATCATTTCTACTGTGATAATGATTTCATGGAGATATATGATGGCGAAAATACTGATGCTACGATAATTGGTGATTGGTGTGGTACTGATAGTCCAGGAAGAGTTTATGCAACAAATGAAGTGGGAGCGCTAACTGTGCTGTTTCATTCAAATACTACTATTACTAGATCAGGTTGGAAAGCTGTGGTGAGTTGCGATTCGAATGTTGGAGTTATTCAGAATACTAAGCTAGATTTTAGTTTATTTCCAAACCCAGCGAAAGATTATATTCAATTATCATATGAAAGAGAGATAGCAAATCTTAAAATACATGATTTGATGGGTAAGGTATTATATGAATCTAAAAGTACATATCTTGGTCAAAAAATAGATATTAATCATCTTGAAAGTAGTAGCTATATATTGTCATTTATGATGGAAGGAAAAATCTACAATAAGAAGTTTATAGTTGTCCGATAGCTAGTTACCATTCTATGAAAATCTCATTTCTAAGTAATATTCTGAATCCTATTACTACTATAAGGCAGGCTAATAATATTATTGAAGAAACACTAATATATCGATCTTCTTCATCAAAATAAGTCGTTTCCATTTTATTTATTCTACCAATAATAAAAAGAAGTATTAGTGATAAGGTTATCCATGAGTAAGCCTCTTGGAAGAGAATATCTGGGGAAAAATATGCAAGGTATATGATTGTTCCAATAATAAATGGAACGATAACTTGAGCTGTTATTAAGAATGGAAAGTTTTTTTCATCAAGTTTATTAAAGTATGAGTTTGCTGAGATAGCTACAGGCCTAGCCATTATGTAAGCAGTGCCCAATAATCCCATAAAACCAATAAGAGCCACTATCATCTTAGAAGTATCGGTCATATACATCCAATTAAAAACATGGCCAACCCCTTTCTTAAATATATTGCCAATCAATAAGCTACCAAAGAAGAAATTAAATGCATGAAGTGTTAGCCACATAAAGAAAGTTTTAAGTCTCGCGGGTTCTTCAACCAAAGACCAAAAAGCTACCAAAGAAATCAAGCCAACCACTGCTGTAAATATTGGACCAGCGCTATAGATAAGTTTTACAGAATCATGTGTCCACTCATATGGTTCAATATAAAAAATTATATTAACCCAGTCAAAACCAAGGTCATAACCATAAGTACCTGCCAATGCAATTTTAGAAATATGGTTGATGTAAAATATCAACAAAAATGAAAGTATATAACACGCAGTTGAATTAGTGACGATTATCCAGAAATTCGTTTTTGTTAACTCCGAGTTTACTTTCATTAATAAAGATTTTATCGGGGATTAACCGATAGTCTTAGTTTTAAACTCATTCTTATACTCATGGTTTTCAAGCTTTCTTTTTACTTCTGCAAATGTCTTTACTGTATATTCAACATCTTCCAAAGTGTGGATAGCAGTAGGGATTAATCTAAGAAGTATAATTCCTTTTGGAATAACAGGATAGGCAACTATGGAGCAGAATATATCATAATTCTCGCGTAAATCGAATGTGATTTGTGTAGCTTCTTCAACTCCACCATTTAGCATTACAGGTGTTACAGGTGAATTGGTTGCTCCTATATTCAGACCATTTTCTTTAAGTCCGTTCTGCAGGGCATTAACGATTGTCCATAGATTGTCCTTAAGCTCAGGTTTTGATCTAAGAAGTTCAAGTCGCTTTAATGCTCCTATTACCATTGGCATGGGCAGCGATTTTGCAAAAATTTGAGATCTCATGTTGTACTGTAAGAACTTAATAACCTCTTTCTTGCCAGCTACAAATCCACCAATGCCGGCCATTGACTTAGCAAACGTACCAAAGTATAAATCTACTTCATCTTGTAATCCGAAATGTTCATCAGTACCTGCTCCGGTTGCTCCCATTGTACCAAAACCATGGGCATCGTCGATAAATAACCTGAACTCAAATTTCTTTTTAAGAGCTACAATCTCATCAAGTTTACCTAAATCACCTGACATACCATAAACACCTTCAGTGATAACAAGAATACCACCACCTGTTTTATCTGTAATTTTTGTTGCTCTTTCAAGCTCCTTTTCAAGATTTGTAATATTGTTGTGCGGATATACAAATCGTTTTCCAAAATGAAGTCTCATTCCGTCGATGATACAAGCATGGGCTTCTGAATCATAAACAATAACATCCTTACGATCAACCATTGAATTAATAATACTTACCATTCCTTGATATCCATAGTTAAGTAAATATGACGATTCTCTGCCCACAAACTCAGCAAGCTCTCTTTCAAGTTGCTCATGATACTTTGTTTGTCCTGACATCATTCGTGCTCCCATTGGATAAGCCATTCCCCATTCAGCAGCTGCATCAGCATCGGCTTTTCTTACTTCGGGATGATTAGCTAACCCAAGATAGTTATTAAGACTCCAAACCAATCGTTTTTTGCCTTCAAACATCATATAGTTGGAAATTTCGCCTTCAAGTTTAGGAAACATAAAATAACCTTCAGAACCTTCAGCATATTTGCCTAAAGGTCCAAGATTTACTTCGCATTTATTAAATACATCCATTTTAGCACACAATTTTAATTTGATGCAAAAGTAGATAATTCATTTCATTGACCAAACCAAAAAACATGTTTTTATAACTAGGTTTTCCACCACTTTCTTCTTTCGATTTTTAAAAGTAACAGGTTGTGGTGTTAATAGATGTTAAGTAATAATAATCAGCCGTTAATTTCGTTTTGTACTTCAATAAATTATTCTAATTTTGCGCCATGTTTAGAAAAACGGTTTTTTTAATCTTAGTAGCTGGTATTGTGATACTTGGCTCTTCATGCAATAACTATTCAAAAATTATCAAAAGTGGTAATAATGAGTTAAAGTATGAAACAGGTGTAGATTTATACGAAAAAGGGGAATTTAATAAGGCTTTACAGTTTTTTGATATCCTTAGAGCTGTGCACAGAGGTACCGAGAAAGGTGAGAAATTAACTTACTATTCGGCAAATTGCTATTTTCAGATGAAGGACTATCAAATAGCAAGTTATTATTACAAACAATATGCTCAGTCGTATCCTCGTGGAGAACATGCGCAAGAGTCAGCTTTTCTAAGTGCATATTGCAACTATTTGGAATCACCAAGGATAAGTTTGGATCAAACAAACACTTATATCGCCTTACGTGAGTTGCAAACATATATTGATATGTATCCAACCAGTACCAGAGTAGATGAAGCTCATAGGTTAATGGATGATCTTAGAGGTAAGTTAGAGGTTAAGGCATATAATGTTGGTGTATTGTATTTTAGGATGGGTGATTTTCAAGCTGCCATTACTTCATTCGAAAACTTACTTGATGAGTATCCTGATACTGATTTTAAAGAAAGTGTACTTTACTCAATTACTAAGGCATACTTTACCTATGCTGAAAAAAGTATCTATTCTAAAAAGGATGAAAGATACGAGAAGACAATTGAATCATATAACAACCTACTATTTATGTTCCCTGAAAGTGAATATTTGGAGGAGGTTGAATCTATACAAGAAGAAGCTCATAATAATTTAAAGAATAAATAACTTTACAATGGATTATAAAAAAGTAAAAACAGAAACTACTGCAGTTACTCGTAAAAAAGAAAGATTTTACGAAACAACTGGTAACATCTACGAAACTATAGTTGTACTAGCAAAACGAGCTAATCAAATTGGTTATGAGATCAAAAAAGAACTTGATCAAAAAATTGAAGAATTTGCACCTGCAAGTGATAATTTAGAAGAGGTTTTTGAAAACAGAGAACAAATTGAAATTGCACGTTTTTACGAAGGATTGCCAAAACCAACTCTATTATCTGTAAATGAGTTTCTTAATGGTGATATTTATATCAGAAATCCACATAAAGAACCCATCGTAGAATAATTGAAAATGGAACTTTCAGGTAAGAAAATAATAATTGGTATTACTGCAAGTATTGCAGCATATAAGATTCCATTTGTTATTCGTTTGCTTAAGAAAGCAGGAGCTGAGGTTCAGGTAATTCTTACACCTGCTGCTCGTGATTTCGTTACACCATTAACACTATCAACCTTAAGTGAAAGACCTGTTCTTACAGAGTTTTTTGATAAGGATGATGGATCATGGTCTAGTCATATTGACCTTGGTTTATGGGCTGATTTATTTTTAGTGGCTCCTGTTTCTGCCAATACCCTCGCTAAAATGGCAACAGGTATTGCTGATAACCTATTATTAACAACCATTTTGTCAGCTAGATGTCCTGTATTTTTTGCTCCTGCAATGGATTTGGATATGTTCAAGCATCCGACCACATTAAAGAATATCGATACATTACAAACTTATGGCTACAATCTAATTAAACCTGTTGAGGGTGAGTTAGCCAGTGGATTGAAAGGTTGTGGAAGACTTGAAGAACCTGATAATATTGTTAGTATAATTTCGGATCATTTTAGTAATGAGCAATCTTTTGCTGGAAAAAGGGTGATGATTACAGCAGGCCCTACCTATGAAGCCATTGACCCGGTAAGATTTATTGGTAATCATAGCTCCGGTAAAATGGGATTTGAAATTGCCAAGGCTTTTGCTGGTAGAGGTGCCATGGTTGATTTTATTGTGGGACCAACAAACATAGAAACCAACTCTGATAAGATAAATCAAATCAACGTTACATCTGCTTCAGACATGTATAATGCTTGCATTAACATTTTTCCTGAGGCTGATATAACAATAATGGCAGCAGCTGTTGCAGACTTTACACCTGCAGAAGTAATAAGCAATAAGATTAAAAAAGAAGATGGTCTAGCATCAATAGAACTTGTTCCAACAATTGATATATTGGCAGAACTTGGAAGTACAAAGACAAATAACCAGTTACTAGTTG
>CALCGQ010000290.1 GCA_937901015.1 uncultured Bacteroidota bacterium
TTGCGCAGACTGACGGTTTGAATATGATGCGTGCCGCATCTTGTTCAATTAGTTTTCTTTGGTTTTCGTATTTTCAATTTAATTAAATCATTTTCTATGAAAATGAAACTGCGGCATGAATTATATTTTTTGTTGGCAGCTGGGCCTTTTTTTCTGTACGGTAGGGCGGGCAAGCTTATTGACAAGTTTAGGTTCGCGTGATCGGCTTTTAGAGCGACTTGGCAATGTGCTTGACTGCGAAGCTAGGGCTTTTCTTGTCCATAATGTCCGGTCAAATTTTACAGTTTTATTCAAAACTATTTAAGTCAAAGATATAATTAATTCAAGTCCGATACTAAAGCTACTCACCTAACCAACATAACAGTCCCTTCCACAAACTTGCTTTCAACTGGCTGTTGTCCGAATTCTTCATATACAATGCGATAAACATAAGCACCCAGCATGCAAGGACTGCCCTGATATGTACCGTCCCACCCATTGTTAATGTCTATGGTTTCAAATATTAACTGACCCCATCGATTATAAATAGCCATATGGAATTTCTTTATATAATCGTATTTCTGTACCACTGCAAACTCATCATTAAGTCCATCACTGTTTGGGGTAAACGCATTGGGCAGGTAAAATGGGTCACCTCCCCATAATATCCTTACTGTATCATTGGAGGTACAGTTTTTTAACGAGGTTACAGTTACATCATACAACCCAGTTGTATCAATTTCGATTTCCGGGGTTGTTTCGCCTGTGTTCCATTGATAAATATTGTTATAATCGCTACCAGCTTCTAATATATAACCAGGCTCAACCCACAAAGTATCATTTGAAGTAAATGTAATTATGGGATTTTGGTTAACTATTAGCTGCATACTATTGCTTTCAACACAGTTTATTGTATCAGTTACTGTTAGTATATACGTACCTGCCATACTTGATAAAGATTTACTGAAATAAAGCATGCTGTTTTCACTGGTAAAGCTATTTGGTCCTGTCCAGCTTGATTTGTACTCACCAGTACCTCCGCTTATGGATGGTGCGATAATTAGTGTTTGTCCTTCACAGACTTCATCAACTGAAGGACTGAACACAATATCAGGACGTGTATATATTATTACCATACCCAATTGAAAATCGGTATTTATTTGTTCTCCATTCTCATTAAAGAACTGGCTCTCCCCCTGCTCTACTATCCAATCCACCTGTGATAACCCCTGATCAATTCCCCTGAACACCAATTCAGCCAACAAAGAACTATCAGGAAGACTTACAGGAAACTGGCCCTGCCAGCTAATATGAACTTCGCCTATTGTATTTATGCTTATTTGCAGACTGTCTTGCAGTTCAGGATGGACATGCATGTATGCATCACAGTTTATCAGCTCTTTATTATAAGTTAACATAACATGAAAGCTTTTTACATCTGTAAAGTTGCTAAATAATAATGGACTGGAGGCAGCATTTCCAATACAAGTGTAACCATCGCCTGCAAGAGCATCGATTATTTGAGTAATATTCCTGTCAATTTCAATTGTAAATGAAGTATCACAGCCAAATTCATCCTCGACAACACAACTATATGATCCCGCAGACAGGTTTTCAAATAAACCATCATTTAACTGAAAAGTATTACCATTATCAATTGAGTAGTTGATATCTCCTTCAATAACATCAGCTTCAATGTTTATGTTTCCATCAGAAGAGTAATCATTTTCAGGTGTTACGACTATTGAAGTAATCTGTGGACCCGGAATATTTTCGATAATAACCGGGTTATTTCCATATACTGTTTCACAACCAAGCTGATCTCTTACTGATACAAAATAGTTGGCAGGAGGTAGATTCTCAAATATACTATCGGCTTGCCAATCATTATTAATAACAGAATACTCAAAAGTGCTACTACTACCTGAAATTGCTTCAATTACGATGACACCATTATTTTGCATACAATGTGAATTAGTAAGATCAACATACGTGATTTGAATATCTCCAACATCAATTATTGTATAAGAATCAGAAGTTGCAATACAACCATTGCCATCAATTACATGTAAAAAGTAATTTCCTACTGTAAGGTTGTAGATATCAAGGTTTGTACCCAGCAAACTATCAGAACTATAATACCATTCAAAACTCAACGGTGATACTCCATCTACATGGATTCCTTCGATACTGCCGTTACTGCCACTACAAGATGCTGGTGTTATTAAAAGGTTGTCATCATTAAAAACAGGTTCTTCAAACCAGCTAACATGAATACTATCGGTTGTAGTACATCCTCCGGTATTAGTTACTTGCACCCAATATGTTCCGGTATCAGATATTGAAATAGTAAAAATGTTGTGACCAAATGTACCGTTACTCCATAAGTACATACCCGGACCATTTCCTGCATCTAATTCTATAGTATCATTTTTACATATTTGTATGTCAGGTCCCAAATCGGGTGATGGGGCATATTCTACCTCAATTTCACGACTTGTGTGTTCAAACCTGCCGGAAGGATACCAGACATCCACTTCCACTTCAAATATTCCTCCTGTAGTAAAAATATGTTCAGGGTTTATTTCGTAAGAAACGTTGTTTATGCCAGACGCAAAATCATTAAAAAGCCATCGAATAGAATCGGGTATGGGATTAAAATTTGAAGTAAACTGAAAAGGAGTGCCTGAACATAAACCTTCAAATTCAAAACGATATAAATAATCCATCTGTATGTTAGGAACAGAAGTGCTCGTACTGCCAGGATACATGAATACTGCCATTGAATCATACTGGCAAGCTGTTCCTAATTCCCAGGGTTTATTTATTACTCCGACAAAATATTCTGGAGAAGTTAAATAGGCAGCATTATCTATGCAGTAAATTTTACCATCGGTGGCCAATTGAAGCCCGTAACCAATCCCTATTCCAACGTCAATAGCGTTTGTAATAAACAATGATACATCATCAACAAAATCCATGTTATATTGTTTAATAGTTACTGGAGAAGAAGTTCCTGTTTGATAAGAAATATAGGCAAATCTTGAGTCAGGTGAAAACTCTATATCATCCGGATTCAATCCAATATTCAGATTGTATTGAAATATTATCTCACCAGTCTCATCATTGAAATGACAAATTTCCACTACTTTTTCATGCCAGTAACATGAAAATAGGAACTTTTTATCATAAGAGATCTTAATAAAACCTCTATCTGTATTTTCCCCTTCAATATCGGGTACAGGAGAGAGTATTGGGATTTCATTTATTCCACTAGGTGTAATCAAAAATACAGCAAAAGAATCGTCACGGAACTTTCGTGTAATTACCCAGATATCTCTTTTGTTTTTATGTAGTGTAGCAGTAACTTTATCAGCAGCATCCCAAGCGTACTCCAACAAAATATTCTTGTCTATAACGGCACCAAGACCATTATTTAGGCTGATATCAATAATACTGTAATACAAACCCACATCACCTCCAAGAGTTGGAGTTTTAAATAAAAAGTACAATGAATCGGATTCAGGCCACTGAACAATTAGGTTACTTTGGAGTCCCCCTGCATTTACAAAGTCAACACCGTTTTCCATTGGTAAGTGCTGCGAAGTAAATATAGTATCACTTTCGGAGTAAAATAATAAATTTCCCAACGAATCACTCATTGCTCCTATACCACCAAATTCTTCATATGTATGTCCATTGTGCAATACTTCAGGAATACCAGTATTAAAATTCAATCCACATTTATGTCCAAAATACCAGCGGTCGGCTTGTCTTTGGGAGTATATATCATTTATAATACACACACATACTAAAAATAATAATGCAGTATATGTTTTATATTTTGGCATGTGGTAGTTTTTCAGAAGCCATTACAGGGAAAATACCCTGTAATGGCTTAAAATAATTATTCAATTCCAGGGGACAACGTAATTCCCTGATAAATATCATAGCAACTTGCATTAGTACTCTTACTATCACTACAAATTTCCTCTTGTGAAATAACACATCTTTTAACCACACTGGCAGTAACCTGGTAACACACCTGTTCATCTACTGTACAAACATGGTCAACATCAAAATCATATGTTAATGGATTCGTACTAGAAGATAACACTATATAATCAGAGTGAATATCAGTTTGAGTACACGTATTTCTAATACGTATGCTGACATAATACTCGTAGTCGCCAACAGTTGGACATCCATCACAGTCATCTGTCCAAGTAACTGTCACTGTCCATTCTGCAGCAGTAGCACTTTGCATACCAGCAATGCTAAATAACAATGCAATAGCTAAAATTCCAAATATTTTTTTCATTTTTTCAAAGATTAAAATTAATAAAAATTGTTAGTGATTGAAAAAAGGTAGTTGTCACGATAAGCTTGCAGAACTTTTTTACACTTTCGCAATCGGATATTGATATTATTTTATCTTTGCTGTTGACCTCCTTTCTTTGTTTTCGTTATGATTCGCGTCATCTTCGTTTATAATTTAAGGGGGTTATTGTTTTCTGTCAGCATAATGGATAAACAAACGCCTCTACTTATTAGTACCATAATTAGTCATATTTACACCAAATTTGAGGGAATATTTTGTATGCCCCTCCCCAATTTATATTTATTCTAAATAGCGAGTTAATATTCTTACAGTTTGTATTATAAAACTATATGGAAAAAGATAAGTCTGTTTTGTTGTTAAAGTCAGGGTTATTTTGTGTGCGGTTGCAAAAATTTAAGCTTTTTTGGTTTTTTGTGTAGGTTTTGCGGTCAGAGAAAAACCAAATGTGCTTAAATGCGCGGTGGGTTTTCGCCTTGCTGCCAACGTTGTGGCTATGGGCTGTAGCAGATTTTTGTCAATAAGTGTCATTCGAAGAATGATGCGTTTGGCTTTAATCTGCGTTGAACTGGAAGCCCAAACACTGCTATTGCCTATGAGCCGTTGTTGAACTAAATCCCGCAAAAAGCGGGATAGCTTTAATCCAAGAAACCAAATT
>CALCGQ010000291.1 GCA_937901015.1 uncultured Bacteroidota bacterium
TTGTTATTGCATTAATCATTTCTCCTTTTCTAAAATTCATTAGGAGTGAAAAATTTAAAAGATTTCAAAATAGATTAATTAGTATTACATCAAAAAGATTAGGCACCAATATCTTTTTAATTCCCCTTATCATATCTCAATTATTACTTAGGCCATTTTTTGAATATGAGACTCATGCTTTGGTAGATGATTGGGCATATTTCACATATAACCTCATCTTCTTTATTACAGGCCTTATCCTTTTTTCAAACAATAAAATAGCCATTGCTCTTAAAATACAGCGACGATTATATTTATTGGAAACTATCATCTCAACATCAATATTGCTATCCGTTTACTTTATTGATTATGGAAACTTTGGAGGTGAGGTATGGGATATATTTTCCATTATAGTGGCCTGGTCGTGCAGCATGACAGCTTTAGGATATGCTCGAACTTACATGAATAAAGACTCAAAATTAAGAAAACTGGCAAATGAAGCCATATATCCTTTTTATCTGTTGCATCAGCCACTAATTATCATTGTTGCATTGTATGTAATTCGTTGGGATATTTCTGTTATCTGGAAAGCAATTTTTGTCACCTCATTTTCATTTGGCTTAAGTGTTGGTATTTACTGGTTTATTATCAGACCTATAAATATCCTGAGGATAATCTTCGGATTAAAACCACTTAAATCTGAAAAGGCAATTGAAACAAATGAAGCTGAACCCATAACAATTCAAGCTATTGAAATAAGAAAAACCGGATCGTAAGTAAAAACTGGATAGGATTAATTATTATTAATTGCATTGGAGTAATCTAGTGCAATTTTTAATGCTTGTAATTGGCAATTGGCAAGTCATGTAGATATTTCTGAAATCAACTGTAGCAATACCATTTACATATTCTTTGTATAATTGCACAACTTGTTTGTATAATACCACATGGAAATTACCACAAAACACGCCATCGAATTACTTGCTGCTTTTCAGGCATTTCTTTTTGCTTTTTATTTATTGGGTTCAAAAGAGACTAAGTCGAAAAGCACGATCTTTATATCTGTTTTTCTAATTCTACTGGGTATAAATACTGCTTACGCATATCTAGAGTTTCTCATATACCCTATTTCTGCAAATCTCTACACATTTTTGTTGATGACATTTTATCTAATGCCAGCTTCTTTGTACCTGTATACAAAATCGAGCATTGAACCTAATTTTAAATTAACAGCAAAAGAAAGTTTGGTTCACCTTGTGCCAATTGTAGTTGTAAACCTAATCCTTATTCCCACCGTATATTCTGAAAACCTGAAAGAAAATCCACAAAATTCAGAATTATTCACTCAATTACAGATAGCCTTATACATAATGTTTTACATGGTTTTGTTTTTCTATCAAATGCTTTCCTTTAGATTATTGCAAAAAAACAAACAATTGTATCTTGAAAATTATTCCAATACAGATATTCGGCGATACAAATATCTTAAGACCTTAAATATTGTTTTTACCATTCTCTTTTTGATCTCTTTGGCAAAGAACATCCTTGTATTTAACTATGATGGAACTGAGGTAGGATATGCAGTCAACATCGTAAAA
>CALCGQ010000292.1 GCA_937901015.1 uncultured Bacteroidota bacterium
CTTCCATGGATGTAAATCAAATATACCGCCCATGTTAGAAAAGCCCAAGTTTCTTTTGGATCCCATGTCCAATAGTGCCCCCATGCTTCTTTTGCCCATAATGCTCCGAATAGTAATCCCATGGTAAGGAAGGAAAATCCCAAATAAACAAGATTATCAGCTAGTTGTATCGCATTATCAACGGTGGTTTTTTTAAAGTAGATATTATAAAGTTGAAAAACTGCTACAATACTCGAAGCTCCCAGAAGAGCATAAGATACAATATAGACTATAACATGAGGTACAAACCAAGGACTATGAAGAGCTGGCATTAATGACTTGTTGAAGTTTTCGGGATAGACCATATTTAAGATTAGAAACAGGCCTGCCATACCAAAGCTAAATATTACAAACCAATTATATTTCCATCTCCAATAGAATATTAGTCCAATTGTAGCTAAGAAAACACTATACCATAATCTTGTTTCTCCTAAAGTGCGCAGGGGAGGGCGTTCAAGGTTAATCCACAATATTGTAAGAATGGTTCCAAGAACGATTATCCCTATTGCCAGCATAGAAGTCCCAATGGTGGTTGTTAATTTGTTCTTTGATATTACTATAAGCAATAAACCAATAATCCAGATTGAAAGTATAGTATTTGCGTATATGGGAAATGATATCCAGTCCATTAGTCTGTTTTTATATTATTAGTATTATTTTTTGAACCCATCCAAAACATGTAAACTGCACCAGCTAGCATAAGAAAAACTCCGGTATAAACTAAATCAATCCATGGGTCAGATATCAACTCGATTACAGAAGTGTCGGACCATCTTCCAAGATCTGAATCATAGCTCATTTGGTATATCTTCCACCCATCAACCACCGCTGGTTTGTTCACTTCTAAATTAATTCTGGTAACACCTTTTTCTTTTTGAAGAATATCAAGTACTGATGTAAACTCTTTTGGTTCAGGTAATAACATAACCGCAGAGAACTCATTATTTAGTTTTAATGATTCGAAAGGTCTATTATAGCTACCACTGCATATCCAACCTTCTTTAACAATTCCGTTACCGTTGTGGGCACGCACATAGGCGGATGGTGCGGCACCGGATTCATTTATAAAATAATATCTGTCGCCAGCTTTTGATGATGAATATATATAATCAATAACAGTTATTTCCCAGTTTTCAATGCTGCCGGTATTTGACGAATCGGCAATAATTGTGCTATTGCCCTTATCGTTAAATAATTTCCCTGTTTGGTTATATACTAATCCTATTTTTGGGGTATATTCTTCAAGTTTGAAATCAATCAATTTAAAAGCAAAGGGCATTGTATAACTTTGTCCGGTTGAATTGTCAACGGCAATGTTATTAATTCCTGCTTCTGTTAAAGTCATTTGTAATCGTTGTACTTGAACGCTACCAAAGTTTGCACCAAATAGCACTATCCATAATCCAAGATGACTTACAATAAATCCAAGTTTTTTCCATCTGAATGATACTACGTTTTTTACCGTAGTTAATCCCAAACTTATTAGTAAGAAGAGGTTTGCAAGCAGATATGGCCAAGATGTTATCACATGGTTTAATCCTAATACCTTAACAATATGAGGTGCATTTTGATCGTATTGCATTGTTAACCCAAGCAATAAACTAACGAATAATAACAACCCAATTGAGCTGATTGCAGCAGGTATAGTTTCTAACCAAGCAACTAATGCCATTTTTTTTCGTAAGAATGAAATCAATATGATAAAGATAATCAGACCAACTCCCATATATATATTATTAGGGTAGTTTAACATCTGAAGTACTCCTTTTCCTCCGGTTGCAACTTCCAGAATAAAACCCATAAGCAGCAAACTAATGGATATTAGTATACCCTCTTTATATGCCCAGGGATGTTCCCAGGTGATTCTATTTTTATTCATATGTATAGTATCAGGTAGCTTGAATATTCAATTTTGATTTTAAAACAAAGAAACGACAATAATTTAAAAAGAAAAAGGCTATCCCACATTAAATGGAATAGCCTTTTCTATCGAAAATTAGAGCCTAGTTATTAGTGTATATAATTGGCATTTTAGATTCTCTTTCCTCAGCTTCTTTGTCCCATTGTGGAGCAAGGTTTTTAAGGAATTCTTCTTTTTCTTTTTTCATCTTTTCCATTGGAAGACCAATGAATTCCTGAGCTTTAGCTTTGGTAGCAATGTCTGGATAAGGTACCTCACCTTCATATCCAAGCTCAATTAATAAGCGAGCAAGTTTGATTCTGCCTTCTTGAGCAACTGTGATTCCAGTTGATATAACTCTTCCGGTTTCTACCGGTGAATGGAAGGATCCACCATGGCTAGCTGCAGCATAGTCCCAACGCCATTGTGCATGTCGGATATCCATTAGAATATCTTTCATTTGTTCTTCAGTGGCACCCAATTCCCATGCAGTCATTGCTTCAACATGAGCCCTAACAACTAATTCTTCAAGATCATCTCTTACTTCAATAATCTTATCCTGACGATCATAAACATCCTTAAGTAGTTGTGTGGTTTTTTCTTTATGACAAACCATACATGAATTCTCAATGTTATTTAGTGGAGACTGAATATGGTGATCAGTATATTTTTTACCACCTTCACTCATATATGGCATGTGACAATCTGCACAACTTACACCTCTCTCAGCATGAATACCAGTTAAATACACTTCGTAACCAGGGTGTTGAGCTTTAAGCATTGGAGCTTTACTTAATTTATGTGTCCAATCTTTAAATTCAATGTTATCATAATACTCTTCCATAGCTTCAACTGACATTCCACCATCCCACGGGAAAGTTAGGTATGCTGATCCTTCAGCACCAGGTCTTTTCTTGTCAAAATAATACTCAACATGACATTGGGCACAAACAAGACTTCTCATTTCTTGATGAGTAGCATCGTTGATATCCTTACCATTTCTTTCAAAGGCTTCAACCAATGCAGGGCGTGAAATCTGAAGGTCCATTGTTTCATTGTTATGGCAATCAGCACAGCCAATTGGATTAACAATTTCTGGTCCTAAACGTGACCATTTTCCAGTATAAAACTCTTTAACACCATCTTCGTTCATAACACGCGGTACATCCGGGCTTTTACATGTCCAACACGTTGCTGGCATCGGACCTGTTTTATCATCAACTGGTGCACCTGTTCTTAAACTATTTCTTAAGTCAGAGATAGCATACATATGTCCTCTACCTTGATTATAGTCTTTAGCAAATCCATATCCAGCCCACAATACTACAAGTCTTGGGTCAACTTCAAGCATGTCGATCATTGCATTACCATTGTATTTGGTCGCAAAGTCAGACTCGCTATTTAACATATATGATTCATACTCGGCTGGGTAGTTTTTCCCCCAAACCTCATTACGAGGATCCCATTCAGCTATTTTAACTTCAGGTTTGCAACTTGTAACTTCTTCAGCACGACGTTCAGTGATTGATGAAGCTAACAAGCCAAGTAAAAAAACAGCAACTATTGTTACGAAAAATAGTATCCAGTTTACTATTGGTTTTCTTTTGTTACTCATTGTATTATTATTTAATTGGTTTTTGACTTTACTAATTTATTGATCCAATCAGGGATTGGTTTTCTATTGTCCGGAATATTGGCATTTGGTGCTGAAGATAGGCTTCTTACTCTTCCATGAGGAACCTCTCTGTGGCACTCCCAGCATTTACGACCATCTGTTCTAAAATGATCGAACTCTTTGGTTTTAGCTAACATTTTATTGTCCGTTATCAAGTCGTTATGGCAACGAATACAGTTATTCTGCACTACTTCACTACCCTCTTCTTTTATAACTATAACCTGCGGCTCCATTCTCAATGTGAACATTGTAGCATGCCTCAAACCATCCTTTGCTTTGAAAAAGTACTTGTTAAGGACATTATTATGAGGCACATGACAATCGTTGCAACTTGCTTTTTCTCGATGAGAACTTGTTGCCCAACTTGCATATTGAGTATTCATTACGTGACAATTAATGCAAGTCTTGGGATCATCAGACATATATGAAACCGCATTGGAAATGTAAACTATGTAAACCGCCAGTCCAAAGAATATTCCAGCTACCAGAGCAACGACAAACTGCCATTGTTTCGGAGGTATTATTGCATTGATAAATTTAGACATAACTATTAAATTTGGTTACTCACTATTTAGATTTGAAAAAGGTTGGCTTAAAGGTAATCATTATCCAAGCCCAATTATTAGTATTCTCATAATTCCCACCTTTTAGCACTTGCATTGTCTCAGTGGCAAACATTTGTGAGTATCCAGCCTGCAAATTAACCGCCTTAGACATGGAATAAACTGCTACTATATCAACCTCAGCACCTAAACCATTGCTATAATCTACCCATACACCAGCAGCGTCTTTTTTGCTAACAGTTGATGATGACATAAAGTAATGAGGTATTACCTTGAAAGCCCATTTCTTATGCTTATAAATTAAAGGTAGATAAATGTCAGTAAGACCAACGTTACCACCATGGTTTCCAACGTAGAAGTAGTCCATCCATCCGTTGAATTTATGATTAGTACCATAAAATGGGGTGAATGAATTATCTGTTCCTGCTCCTTTGTCTTTAGTTGCTGTACCAGAAAGATATTCAAAGCCTACACCAAATGTGAAATTTTTCACCATATTGAACATAACATCACCACCGAAGTACATTGCAGATAATTCTGTATTGGAAGCATTATTTCCTCCTTGGTAGTAATATGCTAAATTAGCTTTTACCTTTTCCCCAGCATAAGTGAGCCTTGTACCTAATGTTAGACTCCAAGATATTTTTTCTTCAAGATTAGCTGAAGTATCAGCATCATAGGCCATTCCATTGTAAAGTTGTAAAACGCTCAAACCGAATTTATTAAATTTTCCATGATAGTGGATATACTGAAGTGCTTTATAATTTTTCATGCCAGTATAGTCGGCAGCATATAAAGTTTCGCCAGTAGCATTATAGGCAATTCCAATATCAATTTTGTGATTTTTGGCAGGAAGAATTTTAAAAATAGCAGCATCATGACTACGAGCTTGCTGAGCCCAACCAACGCTACCAAAGATTCTATGGTCATCATAAATTATTTCCTGACGACCAAACTTAATTGAGAATTTTTCAGTGAATAAAATTTCACCCCATGCTTCATGAACAGAAGTTCCATATACATCACCTTTATTAAGTTGATTAACATCACCCCAAACTCTAACGTCTTGAAGGACCAATTTTACTTTGAAGTTTTCATTGGCATAAAATGCATTTAGTCTTGTACGTTGTGAAATAAAACTTGCTGGTGTGTTACCATCAGGCATTAATTGCTTATAACCATTTCTAAATTCAAACCTTGGTCTGAGTTCAGCAGAAATGTTTACATCCTGTGCAAAAATACTCCCAGGTAGGAGAGTAAGAAAACCGAGGATAATGATTGTAAATTTAATATTCTTCATATCGTTGATTTTGTAAAAGTGTAATTTAAGTATTAAAATTCTGAAATACAAAAGTATGCTATATCAGCATATTAACACTTGTTAACATATGCTATTAGTAAAATTTATACTGATTCTAAATAGGGAAAAATGTAAAAAATAGATTTACAGAATGTTACAGTAGTTGGTGACAATAAACTTTCTTCACTGTTATTTATTAACTAAATAAAATGAGGATTTTTTAGATGAAAAATAGAGGTATTACTTGCCTTAAACAGACAGTAAATTTAGAATTGTTGGATTATTTATTACCAACCTTATTTGAAATCCACTCTCTTGCATTTACAAATGCTTCAATCCAAGGAGTAACTTCATCATCTTTTCTTGATTCAGGATAATATGGCCATTGCCATGGTAGAAATGCTCTTTCCAAATGTGGCATCATTGCAAGATGTCGACCGTTATTTGAATATATAGCAGCTGCATCCCAATCTGATCCATTTGGATTACCAGGATACATGTCGTAGCTGTATTTCATTCCAATATGATAACTGTCGTGGAAATAAGGGAAGCTAAACTTACCTTCACCATGAGCAACCCAGATACCAAGTCTCATACCTGATAATGAACCAAGCATCACTGAATTGTTTTCATTAATATTTACATTGATAAAACCAGATTCAAACTTACCTGAATCATTATTTTGCATTTTTGGTTTTTCAGGATGTTCAGGATAAATTAATCCCAACTCAACCATTAGTTGACAACCATTGCAAACTCCCAGACTCAGTGTATCTTCTCGAGCATAGAAATTATCCAGAGCTTCTTTTGCTTTCTTGTTAAACAGAAATGCTCCAGCCCAGCCTTTAGCAGATCCCAATACATCAGAGTTTGAGAAACCACCTACATAGACTACCATATTAATATCTGATAGATCTTCTCTACCAGAAATCAGGTCGGTCATGTGCACATCCTTCACATCAAATCCGGCAAGGTGAAGTGCGTAAGCCATTTCACGGTCGCCATTAACTCCCTTTTCACGAATGATGGCGGCTTTAATTCCTGATTTATTTCTTCTACTCATTTCAATACCCAGCTCCGAGGCCTTGCCGGAGAATCTACTATTGAAATTATAATGCAAGTCCTGCTTAGCAAAATTGTTAAACCTGCAATGTGCAGCACCCTCACCACTTTGTTTTTTGTCCATCATATAAGAAGTATGGAACCAGAATTTCCTTAACCTGTCGATGTCAAATACATAATCAACATCATTATGATGCAAGTCAATTTTTCTCTCCGGAATTACCTCACCAATAATATGATATGATATGTCGCTATCCCTTAGTGCTATTAAACTTTCTTCATTATCAACCTGAATAATTATTCCAGGGTTTTCACTAAATAGAAGTTTTACAGAGTCTTTCTCATCAATTGAAGATAAATCAATCTTCATTCCATGATCACAATTTGAAAAGTTCATTTCAAGTAATGTGGTGATCATTCCTCCGGCACTAATATCATGTCCTGCTAGGATTTTTCCATCCAAAAGCAATGATTGTATTGTATTAAAAGCTTTGGAAAAGTATTCCGCATTAACAACATCTGGCGAAATACTTCCTACTTTGTTTACAGACTGAGCAAAGCTACTTCCTCCTAGTTCGTAAACAGAATTACTAAGGTCGATATATACGATCTTACTCCCAGGCTTAGTTCTAATAACAGGTGTAATAGCCTTGTTAATATCCAATACTTCTCCAACAGCAGAAATTATTACAGTTCCTGGTGAATATACTACATCACCATTGGGATATTTCTGTGTCATTGAAAGTGAATCTTTTCCAGTTGGAATATTAATTCCAAGATCACATGCATAGTTGCTTACTGCTTTCACTGCATTATATAAACGTGCATTTTCTCCCTCATTTTTAGCTGGCCACATCCAGTTTGCACTCAGACTCACTCCCTGTAATCCGTTTTTAACAGGAGCCCAAATGAGATTGGTTAGTGATTCAGTAATAGCTAATCTGGAACCAGCTTCAGGATTAATTAATGCACTTATTGATGAATGACCAATCGCTGTTGAAATCCCACTCTTCCCTTGATAATCAAGAGCAACTGCTCCTAAGTTATTTAATGGTAACTGCAAAGGACCTGCACATTGCTGTATAGCTACTTTTCCAGTAACTGAACGATCGACTTTATTAGTTAGCCAGTCCTTACAAGCTACTGCTTCCAATTTTAATACGTTGATTAGTAGTTTGTCTACACTTTCCTGAGAATATTCGACTTTTGAAAAATTAGCTTTCTCGGTTGTATCTTTAAGAACAGTTTTTGGTGGTTTACCAAATAAATATTCAAGTTTGAGATCAACAGGGCAGCTATCATCGTCTCCTTTGATAACAAACTCCATGTCATCACTAACTTCACCAACTTTGTAGATTGGTGCACGTTCTCTTTGTGAAACCTTTTCTAGTATTGGGTAATCTTTAGCTTTGATAACCAATCCCATTCTTTCCTG
>CALCGQ010000293.1 GCA_937901015.1 uncultured Bacteroidota bacterium
TGGCTACGGTTATGGTTACGGTTATGGCTACGGTTACGGTTATGGCTACGGTTACGGATATGGTTACGGCTACGGATATGGCTATTATACCGATGACAAACCTGATAAGAAGAAATCATTTGCAAAACGTCTTTTCAATAAAGTATAGTAGTTATAATGAATTCTGATAAATCATATTTTGCACTTATAGGTGCTGCGGGTTATATTGCACCCAGGCATATGAAAGCTATTAGGGATACTGGCAATGAACTAGTGGCTGCCCTTGATCCTATGGATAGTGTTGGAATAATTGATTCATACTTTCCCAATGCAGATTTTTTTATTGAACCTGAACGGTTTGATCGTCACCTTGATAAACTTAAACGTAAAGGTGATAGAAAGGTTGATTATGTAAGTATTTGTTCACCAAACTATTTGCATGATGCTCACATACGCATGGCCTTAAGAAACGATGCACATGCAATTTGTGAAAAACCGCTTGTCCTTAACCCCTGGAATCTTGAGGGACTTCAGGATATTGAAAAGGAAACAGGAAAAAAAATCTATAACATTCTTCAATTAAGACATCATAGCTCTATAATTGAATTAAAGAAAAAAATTGATAGTCTTCCCAAGGATAAAATTCACGATATAGATCTAACTTATATTACCTCACGAGGAAAATGGTATCACTATTCTTGGAAGGGTGATGTATCAAAATCTGGAGGTGTGGTTACCAATATTGGCATACATTTTTTCGATATGCTTGGATGGATATTTGGAGATGTTATCAGTAATTCTTTACATCTCCTTAAGGAAGATAAAGCATCAGGACTATTGCAGCTTAAGAATGCTAATGTTAGATGGTATTTGAGTATTGATAAAAATGATCTTCCTCTTGAAGCAGAGCAGAATCAGATTTCCACATATCGCTCCATTAGAGTTGATGGTGATGAATTTGAATTCAGTGGTGGATTTACCGATCTTCACACAATGAGTTATCAGAATATACTTGATGGTATTGGTTTTGGAATCGAAGAGGCTAAAAACAGCATTGAAATTGCTCATCTCATAAGAAATCAAGAAATAGTTCCTAACCCAACTGATGCACATCCCTTTTTGAACAAATGATCGAGCAAGAGAGTAATTGGTATGCTGTTTACGTCAAGTCAAGGACCGAAAAGAAAGTGGCTCTTGAATTAACCCATAATGGTATTAAGAACTATCTTCCAATGGTTAAACACCTTAAGCAGTGGAGCGATAGGAAGAAATGGGTAGAAGAACCTCTTTTTAGGTCATATATATTTGTTCATATTGATGAAAATCAGCACTATAACGTGCTTCAGTCAATGGGTGTTGTAAAGTATATATCTTTTGATGGAAAAGCGGTTCCCATACCCCAAGCTCAAATAGAAGCAATTAAATATTATCTCGAAGAATCCGACCCAGAAAATATCAATGATTCAAATTGGAAGCTGGGCAAAAAAGTAGAAGTAATATCTGGAAGCATGACAGGATTACTTGGTAATTTAGTAGAAGTACATGGAAAACACAAGGTAAAGGTTGAAATTGAGGCTGTTGGAAGCAGTTTGATAATTTATATTCCGAAGAATAAACTTAGGGTGGTCTAGTTATTCAGAATCTCCAATTACTTTTTTTACAATAATCTAAATACTATTATTGTAGTTATTATTGATGTTTCATGGCATTGTTTATTTTTGCCGACTAAAGAACAATAATTATGAACACTCCTAGATATTCCATTAATAACCTTCGAGAACTTGAAGCGGAATCTATTCAGATCATAAGAGAAGTTGCAGCTGAGTTTGAAAACCCTGTAATGCTTTACTCAATTGGTAAAGATTCATCGGTGATGGTTAGACTTGCTGAGAAAGCTTTTTATCCGGGAAAAGTTCCATTTCCTCTAATGCATATTGATTCGAAATGGAAGTTTAAAGAAATGATTGATTTCAGAGAAAGCTATACCAATGACAAGGGTTGGAATCTGATAGTTCATTACAATAAAGAGGGTTTTGAATCAGGAATGGGCCCCTATACTCATGGTAGTAAGGTACATACAGATGTAATGAAGACACAGGCGTTGCTTGCCGGACTTGAAAAACATAAGTTTGATGCAGCTTTTGGTGGTGCACG
>CALCGQ010000294.1 GCA_937901015.1 uncultured Bacteroidota bacterium
TAATACTAACATGATAATAGAGTCATTATTGGAATTAGCATATATAAATATAAGAATTGGCAAGAGAGAAAAATCAATGCAATTATATACCAAAGCAAAACAATTATGTATAGACAATGATAACCAGTACCTACTCGCAAAAATACATTTAGATTTAGAAAGGTATTATAGTACGATCTCTGATTATGCAAGTAGTATTAATTCGTTGGATACTGCTTTAGATATTATTAATAGCAATAACTATTCCTATTTAAAACCAATGGTTTATAATAGTTATTGCAACTTATATTTATTAATTCAAGATTTTACAATTGCCAAGTATTATGCAAATATGGCAATAAGTTATTCCAAGCAAGACACAAACCAAACAAATTATATTGGTAATATATTATTAATTGGAAAAGTATTCTTTCGTAATAATGAAATCGACTCATCTTTGTATTATTACAATAGGGCATTAACCCTTGCAAAAAATATTAATAGCAAAACATTAAAGCAAAAAGCTTATCGTAAAATATCTGATTATTATATTGAAAAGGCGGAATATGAACTTTCAAATCTCTATATTGACAGCTCAATAATTTATTGCAATGAATTAGCATTAACAAATGAACTCGCATCACTTATTACTTTCAAAGCACACATATTTTCATTAAAAGGGGATTACAGGAAGACACTTAAACATAACTTACAAGCATTAGACCTTCGTGAAAATATTGGGCATAAAACTCAATTTGCGCTTCATTGTTAAATGTTGGAGGGAATTATACACAGTTAGGTGAATTCAGTAATGCTCGGATTTACCTAAATCGTGGTATTAAAATAGCTGAAGATCAAGATTTATTTATGTATCAAGCTTATGGATATAATAAACTATCTGAACTTAATAGTTTGGAAGGTAATCTTGAAGAGGCTTTATACTACTATAAATTAAAAACAGCATACAACGATTCCATAAGAACTAGAAGGACTAATGAAAAAGTTACGTTTCTTAAATACCAGTTTGAATTGGAAAAGGAAAAAACAATTTCTGAAAAAATCAAACTGAAGAAAAAAACTAACGAAACAATATTCCTAATTATATTAACAATTCTATTAATTGGGGTTGTCGTTCTTCTAAGTTGGCTTTATTATGTAAGAATAAAGGCTAATAAAGATATTAATAGAGCGAGAGAAATTACTGAGGAGAGTGAATCTCGTTTTAGAGCATTGCATAATGCATCTTTTGGGGGGATTGGAATTCACGATAAGGGTAACTTCTTAGAATGCAATCAAGGTTTGACAGATATTACTGGATATTCAAAATCGGAATTACTTGAAATGGATGGATTTAAGTTAATTGCTGAACAATCCAGAGAATTAGTAAGGAAGAATATTGAATCAGGTTATGAACAACCTTATGAAGCAATAGGTTTGCATAAAAATGGCAAAGAGTTTCCTCTGCGTCTAGAATCAAGAAATGTACCGTATAAAGGCAAAGAGGTAAGAACCGTTGAATTTCGAGATATAACTGACCAAAAAAATGCTGAAATAGAGATTATTAAAGCAAAGGAAAAAGCTGAAGAGAGCGAACGCTTGAAATCTTCCTTCCTAGCAAATATGAGCCATGAAATCCGTACTCCAATGAATGGTATTCTTGGTTTTGCTGATTTATTAAAAAAACCAAATCTTGATGGCGAAATGCAGCAGAGATATATTGGTATTATAGAAAAAGCAGGAGCAAGAATGCTCAATATCATTAATGACATTGTTAGTATTTCAAAAATTGAGTCTGGACTAATGGAATTCCATAGACAGGAATCTAACATTAACGAACAAATTGTATTTATTTACAACTTCTTCAAACCTGAAGTTGAAGGAATTGATTTTAATTATAGAAATCAGCTAACTTCCGAAGAAGCTTTTATAATGATTGATCGTGAGAAAGTTTATGCAGTATTAACAAACCTTGTTAAAAATGCCATAAAATATACCGAGAAAGGTTCAATCGAGTTTGGTTATAAAAAACGGGATGACTTGCTCGAGTTTTACGTTAAAGATACTGGTATTGGTATTCCAAAAGATAGGCATGAAGCCATATTTGAAAGGTTTATTCAAGCTGATATTGCCGATAAGAATGCTTTCCAGGGAGCTGGTTTAGGTTTATCCATTTCCAAAGCATATGTAGAAATGCTTGGAGGAGAAATATGGGTAGAGTCAGAAGAAGGAAAAGGCAGTGTATTTTATTTTACTATTCCATACCACAATCAAAAAGTAATAGAAGGCACTGAATTCAAAGATATTAAGGTAGTATCTAAATTCAAATCAATAGATAAGTTAAAAATACTGATTGTAGAAGATGATGAGATATCTGAAGAGCTAATCGAAATTGCAGTCAAAAGTATTGGGAAAGAAATATTGAAAGCAACAACAGGAGAAGAAGCTGTTGAAGCTTGTATAAAAAGCCCTGATATTGATTTGGTATTGATGGATATTCAATTACCAATAATGAATGGGTATGAAGCCACAAAACAAATACGTAGTTTTAATAAAGATGTAGTTATTATTGCTCAAACAGCTTTTGCCCTCAGAGGTGACAAGGAAAAATCAATAGCAGCCGGATGCAACGATTATATAACCAAACCAATAAATTCACAAGATTTAATTCTAAAAATCACAGAACATTTTAAGAAACAAGGATAACTAATAGTAAAGTATATTTGAAGCTTATAATATGTGGTTGATTTCCTATTGAGGGTTTTTATTTCTCACCGATACAGAAAGTGATAAGAGCTTATCTGATACATACAGAAGCAGGGTACAATTAGGGTGCGTTTATTCAATAAAAGCTAAAGTTCTCAACCTGACCTGAATAATTCATGATTTTCATAAAAATTTGTATTAACTACCAAGCTATAATATTTTATATAATCCATCAAAGGCAAACAAATTTTGAATTTTCCATCGT
>CALCGQ010000295.1 GCA_937901015.1 uncultured Bacteroidota bacterium
TTTGGTCTTTGGTCTTTGGTCTTTGGTAAATTAGACATTAGTAATCCGAAAAATGAATCTATGATATACGATTTTTGATTTGAGATTTTTGATGTGTCAGAAATATAATATATAAATGACCGAAATCAAGTATCAGATATCATAAATCGCTTTATTCTCTTATTTCAGCATTGCCACATTTTAGCATTTCATCATTACAGTATTGCCTCATTCAATCATTGTATCATTCACTAATCAACTCCCCTATCTTCTCCTTCATCAAATCAAATTCTTCTCTTTCAAAAAGACGAGTTAAGTAAGCGATTCTGCCATCTTTACCAATCACAACATTACGGGTAACACCAGCTCCTTTGTAGGAAAATTTACTGAATATCAATCCACCGGGATCCAATGACATTGGGTATGTGGTTTGCATTTTCTCAACAAAAGCCTGAACTTTTTCCATTGGCTCATCCAAATCCACACCAATTAATACAAAGTCATCATCTTTATATTGCTGCCAAACCTCACTTTCCAGAAATGGCATTTCTTTTCGGCAAACTGAACACCATGATGCAGTAAACTGAAGTACTACAACTTTTCCTTTTAATTCTGCTAATGATAAGGTAGTTCCATCAATTAGGTTAAATTTTATGTTTTCAACATTGTCGCCTACTTTGACATCATAACCTCTATCGCCTTGTTCTTTTACTTTTTCCGTACATGAGTTTATAATCAATAGAATCGATAATGCAAATAGGGTAAGTTTACTTTTCATAATCTTAAATTGATTGTCAAAAGTAGTAATAATAGTAATCTATTTGTTAACCGGATATTACAATGGTAAGGATTATTTATACCCTTAGCTCCCTATAAAAGGCTGGCTAAAGCTGGTCGGGATTTGCAATCCAGACCCTCAATTTTTGGAATTTATAGTACCTTCTTATCACTTTCGGAGTATAAAGCTTAAAAAGCTATTTTAATATCCCAGCTACTTAATTTTTAATACATCTAACAGAATATCCATAGGCTCTTTCGTTAGTTCCTGTTGTATAGGAATTATTAACCTGTAAGTGCAAAAAGTAGGAGTAGTTAGCGGTACGATCACTTGTCCAATAGCCACCATTCTCAGAAGAAATAGTTCCATTGACATACCTGTATAAAGCTGAAGTCAATTTTAAAGGTGAATCATAAGCTCCCTGAATATTATTTTGTGTCCAACTCAATCGCTCGGCTTCCCATTCGGATTGAGTAGGAATTCGATATCCACTTGGACAGGGATTATTAATCCCATTGAGTCCCTGCCATAAATCAGAATTCTGAGGATTTCTCCAATCGTATGGAGAAGAAGAAGAAATAATAAAATTATCATGACCAGGATCATTAGTTGAACTTAAAGTATTAGTAGTTCCACTATTCCTACATTGATGACCATCACTTAATCTTCCCCATTGGTATAAATCACCGTACGCATCACTATCAGAACTACTTGTAGCTACCTGAGATGCTCCTAAATTTCTATCCATCCATATTTCACCGGTAACTGGATTAATAACATCCTGAATTTCCGTACCTCCTGTTATACAATGTGCAGTTCCTGAGGGGTATGCAGGAGTAGGATCAACGGTTATGTCCCATGACCAACCTCCACCAGCACCAGTTGTAAAATGATCAGTTTGTGCGGTAATAGGAGTACCGCTTGCTGTAAGATAAAAAACTTCTGTTCCTGTGGTAGTAAATGTTCCGCTTCCCGAAAAACTATATCCATTAATTACAGAGGTTGTAATACTCCAACAGCCAGGCACTGTTACAGTACCAAAAATAAACAAACGAACAAAACCAGGTAAAATATTAACTCCTGCATAAATTCCATCGGTAATCTCAATCCATGAGCTTGGTCCAAGAGTAAACACTGCAAGTGGTGTAATTCCATTACTACCAATAGCCAACTCTTTCCACTCATTATCCCCCGAGTGAAAGCAATAGGTTTTGTTATCATCTGTACTATATACAAGTAATCCATTTGCAGGATTGTTTATATACTGTATTTGAGTATTTGTCATTCTAGGGATAAGCAGTCCCATATTAGTACTTTGCACTTCAAGTATTGAGCTATTATCAGGGCTACTTCCATTAGTGTTTATGGCAACTTGTGCCTCAAGTGATAGAATCCATATCGAGAGAGTGAAAAATAGTATAGTTAGCTTTTTCATTGGGGTGTAATTTAATAGTAAACAATAGTAAATTGATCCAATATTTGATTAAACACTGATTTTACAGCTGTATTATACAACGGACACTACGGCTGTATAATTTTGACTCAGTGGACCTGTACACCTGTTCTGAGTTATAGGATAGATGTCGAAACCACTTACTATTCGCTGTTGTTCCTGAACTCGAAATAAAATTGTTAGCTTCGCCAATAGCTCCGAAAAAGTTACCAAGGCTTGTACCCCCAGGAAGAGCTGTTAGGCCACTTTCATTTGTTGCGCCAGTGTTAGGAGTATTCCAATGTGATGTGCCTGTTTCTTTCATTTTACCGCCCTCATTTGTTCCACGCCAACCAGAGTTACCTGCCTCACCTTGACTCATTCCTAGTGCAATTTCCAATTGTTTCCATTCATAATCTGTGGGGATATGCCATCCACTTGGACAAATACCTTGTGAGCCTTCTGTTGATGTGTATTGCATCATTTCATCCCATTGGTAAAGTCCACCATAAATGGTGCAATTTGCATCATCATCGTCATAGCAATATTTCTCCATTATATTATTATTTGTTTGGCTATTATTGCCATCAATCCGTGTTCCAATATTTAAATTTTCAGCCATCCAACACTGTGATACAATCAATACAGTATTATATGTATTCCCATCACTATCAGTAACGGTATTAGTTCCACAAATAAAAGGTGCAATCGTCCCCGCTCCGTAATCAATTTCCTTCCATTCATTATCACTCGAATTAAAACAATAAACTTTACTATCGTCAGTACTGTACACAAATAATCCATCTGCAGGACTAGTAATTAATTGTATCTGATTATTTGTCATCCGTGGTAATAGCACACCCTTTGTAGTACTTTTTATATCCAGCATAGCTGATGCATCAGGAGCACTGCCATCGGTGTTTATTGCAACTTGTGAGAAACTAAATGATAAGGAAATGAGATACATAATAAATACTGATATTATTTTTTTCATTCTTTAATTTTTTACACATTGGTTTTTAATACTCCCAATCCCGATATTGTTTTCACAACATCGGGATGACCAAATTTCCTACCTTTGATTTACAACTATTTTGAGAGTAATAATTTCCACTTTTTTAGATAAATATTTAATTAGGTATAAAGATATTCCCATATCTAACTTTTTGCAATCTAATTATGTATTCGCCTAGATCTTTTTATTATTCGATTGATACTTATGAATATCTGAAAAAAACTGTGTAACTACTAAGTTGACCAGTTATGCAGATAAGTTACAAATCTTACTTTTAAACGTATGGAAAACATATGTATTAAATCATAAATGATTACTCTATAATTTATCTTATTTTTGACCCCGAACTAACTTACAATAAATTGAAATGAAGCATATTCTAACTACTTTACTTTTAGTTATTTTTGTGATAATTGGAAGCAACACACAAGCACAGCAATGGAAATCTCATCTACCTCAAGATAAGGTTGAGAGTGGAAAATTAACTTTTCATGATTATCAGAAAGCCTTTAATGATTATTGGGGGCCAAAAGATGTGGACCGTGGTTATTACATCGAAAACGGTGAAGAAATTAAAGCTGGTGGCTGGAAACAGTTCAAGCGCTGGGAATGGTATTGGGAAAATAGAGTTGACCCAACAACCGGAGCTTTTCCAACAACTTCTGCATACGAAGAATTACAAAAGATTAATAGCTCCTCAGCAAGTCAAAGAAGTATTGATGGACAATGGGTAAGCATGGGTCCTAGCACATCTTCTGGTGGTTATGCTGGCTTAGGAAGACTTAATTGTATTGGTTTTCATCCAACTGATAATAATATTCTTTATGCTGGATCAGCAGCAGGCGGTGTATGGAAATCTACCGATGGTGGTTCAAACTGGATAGCTCAAGCTAACGATATTGATGCAATTGGAATTAGCGATATTGTAGTTCTTCCAACATCAGGTGATGATATAGTTTACATTGCTACAGGTGATAGAGATGCTTCAGATACTTATTCAGTTGGAGTTCTAAAATCAATTGATGGTGGTAGTACATGGGCTAATACTGGTCTAACTTTCACTGCCGGACAAAACAGACTCATAAACAGATTACTTGTAGACCCAATTAACAATAATATCTTTTATGCAGCAACGAGTGTTGGTGTTAAAAAGACTACCGATAGCGGTGCTACCTGGACAGATATTTCGAGTGAAGTTTTCATCGATATGGAATTTAAGCCTGGTGTTAGTAATATTATTTATGGTAGTACAAAACAAGGTGATATATATAGATCAACAGATAGTGGTGCAACATGGAATGCAACATTATCAACAAGTGGAAAACGCACAGAACTTGCTGTTAGTGCTAATGATGCAACCGTAGTTTATGCATTAATTGCATCCAATAACAGTGGTTTATTTGGAGTTTATAAATCAACCGATTCAGGTTCCAGTTTTTCAGTTGCTTACAATGGAACCAATATTCTTGGTTGGAATTGTAATGGTGGCGACTCAGGTGGTCAGGGATGGTATGATCTATGCATTGCTGCCGATCCACTAGATGAAAATACAGTATTTCTTGGAGGTGTTAATACATGGAAGTCTACCGACGGTGGTACAACCTGGAATATTAATAACCACTGGTCAAGTACATGTGGTGGAAGCGCTACCAATGTTCATGCAGATAAACATAATCTGGCATTTCAAAATGGAACATCAACATTATTTG
>CALCGQ010000296.1 GCA_937901015.1 uncultured Bacteroidota bacterium
AAGAAGCTTCTCCTGAGTTTTCCATAGAAGGACTTGATGAATCAGAAGTAAAAGGTAAGTCTTCGAGACGAGATTTCTTAAAAATGCTTGGATTTTCGGTCAGTGCAGTTGCGCTTGTTTCCAGCTGTCAGATGCCCGTTAGAAAAGCAATTCCGCTATTGAATCAACCGGAAGATTTAATCCCTGGTGTTGCTAATTATTATGCCTCTACTTTCTTTGATGGTCATGATTATTGCAGCATTCTTGTTAAGACTCGTGAAAATCGACCTATCAAAATTGAAGGAAATGACCTATCACCAATAACCAAAGGTGGTACGAACGCAAGAGTTCAGGCTTCCGTCTTGAACCTCTATGATGATGCACGATTAAAGGGGCCTTATAAAGGAAACGATACATCAGATTGGGCCACTGTTGATAAAGAAGTGATGGATAAGTTAGGTAAACTTGCGGCTGAAGGCAAAAAAGTTGTAATTCTAACTTCCACAATAATCAGTCCCTCAACAAAAGCATTACTTGAAGAGTTTAAAGTAGCCAATTCAAATGTTGAGTGGGTAACATATGATGCTGTGAGTATGTCAGCCATGAGGAAAGCCAATGAATTAAACTTTGGTCAATCAGTAATTCCGTCATATCATTTCGATAAAGCAAAAATTATAGCTGGGTTCAATGCAGATTATCTTGGTAATTGGGTTCTACCTGTTGCTTTTTCTAAACAGTATTCTGTTAACAGGAAAGTGACAAAGGAAAATCCTACAATGTCAAGAACATATCAATTTGAAAGTAGTTTCTCATTAACTGGGGCTAATGCTGATTATAGACATGGAATTCGTCCGAGCGATGAAGCTGCTGTTCTATTGAATTTGTACAATGAAGTGGCAAAAGCTACAGGGTTATCAGTTTATAATGCTCCTAAGTCACCTGTTGATGTTTCTAAACTAGCAACTGATTTATTAGCTAATAAAGGTGAGTCTTTGGTTGTTTCAGGTACCAACAATCTGAATATACAGTTAATCGTTAATGCCATAAACAATGCACTTGGAAACTATACTGCTACTATAGATATTAATACACCAGTAAATCTTAAACAAGGAAATGATGAGGCTATGGCCAATCTTGTTAAAGAAATGAATGCTGGTTCAATTGGTGGAATTCTAATTCATAATGTAAATCCAGTTTACGATTACCATAATTCAAATGAATTTGTTTCAGGCTTAAGTAAAGTATCTACGAAAGTATCCTTTGCCGATACCATGGATGAAACAGCAAAAGTTTGTGATTATGTTTGTCCTGATAATAATTACCTTGAATCTTGGAATGATGCTGAGCCAATTGCAGGCTTATATAGTTTTACTCAGCCTACCATTCAGCCGATCTTTGACACTCGTCAATTCCAGGATAGTATCCTAACTTGGATGGATTCAACTGGTGATTTCTCAGATTACATGGAATCACAATGGAAAAACATCCTAACAGAAGAGCCAAATTTTGATTTGGCTTGGAATAAGGTTAAGCATGATGGGATTTATCGTTTAGAAATTGTAATGGGAGATCAACCCGAGTTTATTTCTCAGAGCCTAAAAGCTGGAATAGGAAAGACCAGTGGAATAGAGTTGGTTCTTTATGAAAAAGTTGGAATGGGAATCGGTAAATATGCTAACAACCCATGGCTTCAGGAACTGCCTGATCCAATAACAACAGCAACATGGGATAATTACTTATGTATTTCACCATCCTATTCTGAAGAAAATAACTTAAAACTTGAAGATGTAGTTAAAGTTAATGGTGTTGAGATGCCAATCCTAGTGCAAGCTGGACAACCTAAAGGTACAGCAGCTATTGCAATTGGTTACGGTCGTAAATCATCCGGTAAAGCTGGTGATAACGTAGGAGTTAATGTTTTTCAGTTTGAAAATGGAAAAGAAATTACCATTGAAAAAGTTGCTGGAAGCACCTACCCTCTTGCAATGACTCAGATGCACCACGACATGGAAGATCGTCCTATCGTTCGTGAAACTACACTAGCTGATTATATTAATGATCCGGCATCTGGTAATGAATTACATGCATATGATGAGAAGCATAATGTTACTCTTTATAATAAAATAAATTACGACGGATTGCATTGGGGTATGACAATCGATTTAAACAGTTGTACTGGTTGTGCTAACTGTGTAATTGCTTGTCAGGCTGAGAATAACGTTGCAGTAATTGGTAAGGAGCAGATCAAAAACAGACGAGTTATGCACTGGATTCGTATCGATAGATATTATTCCAGAGACGAAGAGAGTCCTCAAGTATTCCATATGCCTGTTATGTGCCAGCATTGTGACAATGCACCATGTGAAAACGTTTGTCCAGTCGCTGCAACTAACCATAGTACTGAAGGTCTAAATCAAATGGCTTATAACCGTTGTATCGGTACTAGATATTGTATAAATAACTGTCCGTATAAAGTAAGACGTTTTAACTGGTTTGAATTCGCAAACAATAATGCATTTGACTATAATATGAATAGTGATTTAGGTAAGATGGTTCTTAATCCTGATGTAGTTGTTCGTCAACGTGGTGTAGTTGAGAAATGCTCCATGTGTGTTCAAAGAATTCAGGAAGGAAAACTAACTGCAAAAATGGAGAATAGAGAGCTTAAAGAAGGCGATATAAGAATGGCCTGTGAGCAAAGCTGTCCAACCAACGCAATTAATTTTGGTAATTTACTGAATGAAGAAAGTGTAGTTAGAAAAGAGCAGAAAAACCCGCGTATGTATCACTTATTAGAATCGTTACATACACTTCCATCAACCAGTTATCTAACAATGGTTAGAAATAACGAGTCGTAGTTTAAAATTTGAAATGATTAAAATCTGAGAAGATGTATAACACAAGAGTCAGAGGAATTTTAATAAAAGGAGACAAAACCTACAGCGAGGTTACCCGAGATGTACTTAGGCCAATGGATGCTCCAATGCCCAAATGGTGGTATATTACAGCTTTCATAGCTATTTCAGCCATGATATGGGGTGTTTGGGGGTTTTATAACACCATTACAACCGGTATTGGTACTTGGGGACTAAACAATAATGTTGCCTGGGGATGGGCGATTATTAACTTTGTTTGGTGGATTGGAATTGGACATGCAGGAACAGCATTTTCCATCTTCCTACTAATCCTTCGTCAAAAATGGAGAACCTCCATCAACAGAGCTGCTGAGGCGATGACAATTTTTGCTGTAATGGCAGCAGGTTTATTCCCATTGATTCACATGGGACGTATCTGGGATGGTTTTTTCATATTTCCATACTGGAATACACGTGGTCCATTGTGGGATAACTTCAACTCTCCCCTATTCTGGGATGTAGTAGCCATTAGTACATATTTCACCGCATCCTTTACTTTCTGGTACATTGGTATGATTCCTGATTTTGCTACAATCCGTGAAACCACAGTATCTAAGATGAAGAAAAAGATCTACGGTATTATGGCCTTTGGTTGGATTGGTAATGCTAAAAGTTGGTTACGTTTTGAAACAGCGGCCTTATTATTAGGTGGTCTGGCTGCTCCATTGGTAGTCTCTGTGCACTCAATTGTATCCATGGACTTCGCAGTTTCAGTTATACCAGGATGGCACACAACAATTTTCCCTCCATATTTTGTAATCGGTGCTATTTTCTCCGGTTTTGGTATGGTACTTACCTTAATGATTGTTCTTAGAAAACTATATAAATTCAATGATTATGTAACTGATGGTCACCTTGATGCAATTACACGTATTCTTACATTTATATCATTAATAATGGGCTCAGCTTATTTAATAGAGCTATTTACAGCTTGGTATTCAGGTAATGAATATGAATTGTTTACATTTATGAAAAACAGGGTAACAGGTGAGTATACATTCGCTTATTGGACGATGTTAATCTGTAATGCTATTATTCCACAGTTTTTCTGGTTCAAAAAAATCAGAAAGAATATAACAATTGTATTTATAATATCACTTTTCATTAACCTTGGAATGTGGTTTGAACGTTATGTAATTGTAGTTACTTCATTATCAAGAGATTTCTTACCAGCAACATGGGCAACTTATTCGCCAACATGGACTGAAATGGCAGTATTCTCAGGTACACTTGGATTATTTGTATTTGGTGTTATTGCCTTCTTCCGTTGGGTACCAACAATTGCTATTAGTGAAGTTAAGAGTGTATTAAAAGAAACAACAACTTTAAAATCATTTACTGATGAAGACTAATATATTAGGAGTTTATGATGATGAGAATGATGTAATGCATGCCATCGATAAGTTACAGGAAGGAGGCATCAAGGTTAAAGATGTATTCTCACCTTTTCCATTGCACCATATTTGGGATAAACTTAATTTGACCACACGGTTACCCTTTGCTACATTTATTTATGGAGCAGTTGGAGGCATAGCTACATTTGCATTGCTATATTGGACATCAGTAATTAATTATCCACTTAAATTTGGAGGTAAACCTTTGAATACGTTGTCTTTTATAATAATTATGTTCGTTCTAACTATTCTTATAGGAACAGTTTTTACAGCTTTAACATTTTTTATTCGTCAGAAACTTTATCCTGGTAAAGAAGCTACTCTACCTGACGTAAGAACTGTGGATGATAAATTTGTTATCGTTATTGAGAAAGATGAAGATATGGATAGTGCAGAGCTTACAAAAATAAAGTCTGTATTAATTGAAACTGGTGCCGTTGAAATAAACGAGTCGGATGTTGATTACGAAGCTTAAAAACCTACTATAGATGAAATATTCAAAATACATATCAATAGTTGTTCTTTTCATGGTAGTTTTATCTTCATGTAATAAGGACAAGAATAATCCTGGATACGATTATATGGGGAAACACGACATGTATTACACTAAGTACTACAAAGCGTATTCTCCAAATCCTGTATTTAAGGACAGTATGACAAATCAACTTCCTGTTGAAGGTGCTGTTTCCAGAGGTAATATGCCATTTCCATTTGCTACAGCATCCATAGGTGATAGAGCAGTAAATCAAACAATGGCAGGTATGCAATTAACAAACCCAATTGCGGTAAATGATCAAACAATTGCTGAAGGAAAAGAGTTGTTTGATATTCATTGTATGGTTTGCCATGGGGCTACAGGTAAAGGTGATGGACATCTTTATACAAGTGGATTATTTCCAGCAAAACCAACTTCATTGGTAGAAGCTTATGTGCAAAACAAACCTGATGGTGAAATCTACTATGTAATTACTGCTGGATCAATTTCTGGTTTAATGGGACCTCATGGTGCTCAAGTTCAGCCTGATGAACGTTGGAAGATTATTAATTACCTTAGATCGTTATCCAAATAATAATAACTCTTAAACAAATCTAACATGGATAAAAAAGTACAGCTCAGCGGAAAATTTAAAATTGCCATGATTATCCTTATCGTGGTTGGGCTTATTTCAGTTGCCATTGGTTTTATTACTGAAGATGGAAAAAGAGCTTGGGCAAATTTATTGCTTAACAATTATTATTTTCTGTCAATAGCTCTTGGAGCTACTTTCTGGCTAGCAATACAGTATGTTACACAGTCAGGATGGTCAACTGCTTATATTCGAGTGCCAATGGCAATGAGTAATTATTTTATTATTTCATTTGCCTTGTTTGCAATAATGTTTCTAGGAGTTCATGACCTTTACCATTGGTCGCATCCTGAAGCTGTTGCACTTGATCCAGTACTTCAGCATAAAGCACCATATCTTAATATACCGTTTTTTGCCATAAGATTCTTTATTTTCTTTGTTCTATGGATATTTCTTACATGGAGAATTAAAAAACTATCATTACAGGAAGATAAAATTGGAGGAACTGAATTATTCAAGAAATTAGAAATGACCTCGAAAATATTCATTTTTGTTTTTGCAGTTTCATTTTCATTATTCACAATCGACTGGCTAATGTCGTTAGATGCACATTGGTACAGTACTATTTATGTTGTGAAGAAGTTTATTATGGCTTTCTTTCATGGTGCTTCAGTAATCACTGCAATTGTTATTATTCTTAATAAACTTGGATATTTCCCAATGCTTACAAAGAAACATCTGCATGATTTCTCCAGATATATCTGGGCATTGAGTTTAATTTGGGGGTATATGTGGTTATCACAATATATATTAATTTGGTATGCAAATATTCCTGAAGAAACAGTTTATTATATCCCTCGTGAAATGGGTGAGTATAAGGCATTGTTTTACACTGAGTTGATTATGAACTGGACTTTCCCATTCTTCTTCCTAATGTGGAATAGAATTGCGAAAAGTGCTAACTGGTTGCTATTTACTGTTAGTGTTCTAATTATTGGACAATGGGTTGAACTTTATATGTCAATTATGCCTAATACCATAGATTCACATGGAATTTCTTTCGTTGAAGTGGGAACGTTTATTGGTTCAATGGGATTATTTGCGTTGATAGTTGGAATATCACTGTCAAAAATCCCAAGTGTACCTATGAAGCATCCATACTTAATTGAAAGTACTACACACGATCATTAATTCATTGTTATAATATCTTTAAAAACCTTCTGGATGCCTTCCAGGAGGTTTTTTTGTTTTAGTGAGACTATATTCATGTACACCAGTGATATGAACTTATTTAGCCGAAATTATCCTGAGAACAGTCGAGGAATCTCTTTTCCTCCCTTATCTTACCGAATAAAAAATACTGATAAACTCCCAAAGCTACCGTTAGTGCCATAGAAATTCATACTATATTTACAAAATCCTGATTTGGTTGTTGTTTAAGAATCTACTTCAATTCATAACAAGCTGAAACAGAAAAAGATAATTTCAGAAATTTAAATATTTGAAAAGCTACTAGACTAGTTATATGGAAAATACAGAAGAGATTAAAAAAGAAGGCTTCCCACGAAGTTTCTGGACAGCCAACTTAACCGAGTTATTTGAAAGAGGTGCTTATTATGCAATGGCAAGTTTTGTTGTTTTGTACTTGGGGCAACTTGGACTGGGAGATTACTGGCCGAGTAATTTAAATGGAATATTATGGGCGTTGGTTTTTTTCCTTCCCATACTTTCTGGTACCATAGCCGATCAAATTGGTTTTAAAAAGTCCATGCTGATTGCCTTTGTATTTCTTGCAGCTGGATATTTCGTTATGGGATATCCCGTATGGTTTGGTAATCATGAGCTTAATCCAATTATTGGTAGCGAAATGTCAGCTGGATTGGGTATTCTTTTCCCAATTATACTGGCAATTATTTTCATAGGTATCGGTGGATCCATTATAAAGCCATGTATTGCGGGAACTGTACAGAAAACTGCAGGTGCAAAAGTCACCCTAGGATTTGGAATTTTCTATATGATCATTAATATCGGATCATTACTCGGTAGAGGTGTAAGTTTTATTATTAGAAAGGAATTTGACCTTAGCTATATTTTTGCAGTTTCTGTATTTTTCTCGGTACTGGCATTTTTCGCAGTTCTGTTTTTTTATACAGATCCTGAAAAAGAATCAGGTCAGATTGAGGCAGAGAGCAAACCTAAAAAGTCTGTACTCCGGATATTGGCAGATATGGTCTTAGTTCTTAAGAATTTAAGGTTTGCATTATTCATGATAGTGTCAAGCGGATTTTTCTTTATATATGCCCAGGTTTACAATGTACTACCGCTCTACTTGCAAAAAGTTGTTGAGCTAGACCCTGCCGTTGACCTAGTTACCATGGCAAATCCTTTTGTAATAGTGTTTTTCCAGTTACTAATAACTAAGAAGTTCGGAAAGATGAAACCCATTAACTCTATTATTGTGGGGATAATTATCATTGGAGTTTCAATGATGATTAATCTTATTCCAATATTTATGGATGGTGGAGTTAGAACACTTACTCTTGGCGATTGGATTCCTCTGGGAACACTATTTATTACACTTACTGTTGGTTTGATAGCATTTGGTGAATTATTTACTTCAGCCAGAACATATGAGTTTATTGGAGCACTTGCACCAAAAGGGCAAGAAGGATTATTCCTAGGTTATGCAAACCTCCCTTTGGCCATTGGAGCATTAATTGGAGGTCCTGCTGGAGCTTATATCTTTCATGAGATCATGTGTAAAGGTTCAGTTAAACTAGATTCCGGACTATTAGAACTTGATCCTTTTTGGAATTCCATGGGCTGGATTATTCTGATGGCCATTGGATTTATCTCTGCATTTTCAATGTGGATGTATAATAGATGGTTACAAAAAAATCCCATGTAGTATAAATAAATTTGGTTACGCAATTAAATAACTATAACTAACCTGACCAATTCAACAAGGGTCACCATATAACCATAAAAATATTCTATCATAAAATGAATATCCGTCTTATTCTATATTTTATTCTTTTTACAATATTGATTTTAAGTTGTAGCAAAGACAATAACGAAAATTCAATAATCGACAACTCTTCTACGCCTAATATTTTACTTGTTATTGCCGACGATATGGGAAAGGATGCTACATCTGGATTTTCTGAAGGAAGTATTAAACCTAATACACCCAATTTAAATAATCTGAAAGATACTGGATTAACATTTAGTAATTTATGGGTTAATCCAACATGCTCACCAACAAGAGCATCCTTATTAACAGGGAGTTATGGTTATCACACAGGAGTTCGTTGGGCAGGAGATGAACTCCCAGCATCTGAAAACATAATACATAACTATATTAGTAAAGAAACGAACAACGCATATGGTACGGCTATCGTTGGTAAATGGCATTTGTCAGGAAATAATCCTAATATAAACCCCGAATCCTTCGGTATGGATTATTTTGCCGGAATTGCAGCAGGAAAAGTTTCAGATTATTATAATTGGAAACTTAGTGAAGATGGTTATTCTTCAACGCAAACGGAATATGTTACTGAACACCTGACAGATTTGGCAATTGATTGGATCGGGAATCAAGAAAAGCCATGGTTTTTGTGGTTGGCATACAATGCACCGCATACCCCTTTTCACATTCCTCCTAGCAATATGCACGCACAAGGAATATTACCAGCCTATAGCACTGGTATGGATGCTAAACCATACTATATGGCTGCTGTGGAAGCCATGGATTTTCAACTAGGTCGATTAATAGATGCCATACCCGCTAGCGAATTGGAAAACACTGTAATAATTTTTTTAGGTGATAATGGAACTCCAAATCAAGTGGCACAATATCCATACTCAAATCAAACAGTTAAAGGCACATTATATCAAGGAGGCATTAATACTCCTATGTTTATTTCCGGAAATGGAGTTACAAGAACTGGCATAGATGATAATCTCATTTGTGGTACGGATTTATTCACAACCATTGCAAATATTGCTGGAATTGAAGTTGAGGAAATTAATGATAGTAAGAGCTTTTTCCCATTATTAACATCTTCCGGTACCATCAGAGATTTCCAATATTCTGAAATGGATGATAAGACAAATGATATGTGGACTATTCGTAATAATACTTTTAAATTGTTAGTTAATGCTAATGGAAATAAATCAATGTATGATCTATCAGTTGACAAGTACGAGGAGAATGATTTGTTATTAGGAACTTTGAGTAGTTTACAGCAAATAGCAAAAGCTGAATTAGAAAACGAATTAATAGAAATAAGACAATAATCGGTAACTACAAGGTATAAGTAGCAGTAAAACGACCTTTTATACAAACTGTTACCTTTCGGTAAGGTAATTATTTAATTACTAAATTGTTTCTTTTGATTAGGCAAAAATAAAATCCTATAGGCAATTGATAAAGGAAAATCATAACTATTCATTTTTAAAAATATTACAATTTCTAAGCCTTGATATTGTCATGGCATCTCTTGCTGTTGCTTATATGGCCTCAAGAATCTTAAACATTATTCCCAATACTGAATGGTGGTTTATACTACCAATGGTGGTGTGGGTTGTATATTCCTTGGACCATATTATTGATAGTACTAAGAGAAAGGAAAGAGCTATAATTGAAAGGCATAGATTTCATTATATTAATTCAAAACCAATTATTATTGCCGTTGTAATTATTGGAGTTGTAGCTATTTGGCTGTCATTCACATACCTAGATTATCTGATAATAAGATATGGTATAATATTGTCATTCATAATTGGAGTTTATTTCTCAATATTGGTTTTCCTGAAAGACAGAAAATTGGCCATATTGCAAAAGGAACTTTTTATTGCGATAGTTTATACTAGTGGGCTATTTATGGCACCTCTTGTTTGGTATGGTTCACTTCCCTCCTTTTCTGTGATAATAATTATTTTTTGCATTTGTACCTTAGCTTGGGCTGAAGGAATTATGATATCATATTTTGATTTTGAAAATGATATTAAAGATGGACATAGCTCACTTTCAATAATATTAGGAAAGAAAATTACCCGACGATTTATACTTGTTCTTCATATTGCCATTGAGGCATTATTGGTAATAGTATTGCTATTAATAGAGCAAAGTGATGTAATAGTTATGGCAATGGCCATATTGATAGTTATGAACTTAATATTAGGATTAATTATCCTATTCCCCTACTCCACATTAAGCAACAGATATCATAGGGTTATAGGAGAATCTGTTTTCTTTCTTCCAGCATTAATTGTTCTGGCATAACCCAACTACCTTATAACCTTAAACTTAACAGAATTGCTACTCCCGCTTTTATCAACCACAGTTAATGTATGATCACCACCATCAGGGATATATGATAGATTATGGATCCCAACTGTAATCCCAATTAGCTTATTATCCAGATGCCAATAGAGTACGGATTCAGGATAATGATGACTAACTTTGAAAACTATCTCTCGCTGTAGGAGATTACCATCGGTTGCCACATATATTGAGGTTCCTGTTACAGGATAAATGAATTCTATTTCATTGTTGCTCGTTAGTGGTTCACAGTCTGGACTATATGGAGGCATGGGCTTATATTCTGGATGTTTTGACTTATAGTAAAACTCCTGAACTGGAGGAAGAACAAACCATGATACTGGAGTCATATCAGATATATGAGCACATCTTTGTGAAAGTTGATATTCATGATTAGAATCTGTAAAAATCAATCTGTGGAATGAGCATACTTTTGTTTCCTGGCCCTTTTCAGAAACATATAAAGTATCTATATCTGGGCAGTTTGGAGAGGCAAGATATCCACTTTGTCTACATACTTCAACGTCAATCATTTCATCAAATGGCTGATAGAAACTATTTTCACAATCTACTATATTGAAAAGGTCAAACATTATTGGTGCAGCACTTCTTGTCCCCGAAAGACCTGTTCTTCCTTCTCCGTTGGCATTTCCAACCCAAACACCAATAATATAATCAGCAGTGGTTCCAACTGCCCATGCATCTTTGAATCCATGACTTGTACCTGTTTTCCAGGCAATTTTTGATGAAGAGCTAAAATTTTCCCACCCAACTTCCGATTCAGGTCGGCTTACTTTTTTCAATGCTTCATATGTTAACCATATTGAAGAGGCCGTTAATGGTGGTCTATAATTGTTGTTATCCTGTTCATATTCATCATCATAAAATAGTTTAAGATCTGTATAAGCATCATCCGGATATTCACCATAATTAGCATCGTATGAAATTAATGTTGCCGCCATCCCTGCATATGCATTAACAAGTTCAAACAAGGATGTTTCTCCACCTCCAAGAATCAAGCTAAGTCCATAATGATCAGGGCTTTTGCCGAAACTGGAAAACCCTAATTTATGTAGTTGATTCAGGAATTTTGGTGCACCATATTCCTGTAACATATAAACTGCCGGAACATTGAGAGATTTAGATAATGCTTTTGTTGCTGGAACAGCTCCAACAAATTGACCGTTATAGTTTTCAGGATGATAATTATTGAAATAACTAGGTATATCTCGAACCAAGGAGTTGGGCAATATCATTCCTTCCCCAATCATTGATGCGTATAAGAATGGTTTAAGAATACTTCCCGTGCTTCTTTTTGCCATAACCATGTCGTTATACTGATCACGGATATTATATCTATCCGTTGAAGAAAGATTTCCAATGTACGCAAGAATTTCCTTTTCTTTGGGACTAACTATTAATACTCCCACATTATTAATTCCATTCTGAAGTAGTGATACACTATGATTATTTGCAATTTGATTTGCATTACTCTGGAGGTTATAGTCAATTGTGGTAACTATAATTTCACCTGGTTTATTCTTACCTAAATATTCAACCAAATGCTGTGCTACTGAGGGTAATGGAACTGGTCTTTCAGGTATTTCCTCAAGTATAGCCAACTGGTGTTGTGTTGAGTCTATGTGATTTAAGCTTAACAGTTTAGCTAGTAAATTATTTCTTTTATCAATTAGTTTTTTTCTGTTTTTACCAGGATGAATTATGGAAGGTGAGTTAGGTAATACAGCTAATGTGGCTGCTTCAGCCCAGCTAAGCTCATGTTGTGCATGACCGAAATATCGCCAACTAGCAGCGTTTAAACCCACAATGTTACCACCCATTGGCGCATTTGAGCAATATAAATTTAGTATGCTATCTTTGGAATAAAGCATCTCCATGCCAATGGTAAGGTAGCTTTCAATTATTTTTTGAGTAATTGTTCTTTTCTTTCCATTTCTGGAAAGTCTGATTACCTGCATACTAATTGTGCTCCCTCCACGGACAACCTTTCCAGCCTTAATATTATCAGATAGGGAATTGAAAATAGATACGATATTAATACCTGGGTGATCATAAAAATACTGATCCTCATAAGCAAGAATAGCTATTTTAAATCTATCAGGTACTTTCTCATTAGGTCGAAATCTCCATTGCTCATCTTGTGCTAATTTAGCTCCAAGAAGTTTGCCATTCCTATCAAGTACAACCGTGCTGAAATCTTCCTTAAATAGCTTTTTAGGTAAAGATAGTGTGCTTATAACCAATAGTAGTACAATTACTATTATGAGTGTTAATGATATTTTAGCCCAAAATGCTAGCTTCATATAATTGCAAAATGTTAATAGGTTTCAACTGATTGAATTACCTAATATGATAATAATCTAGATTGAATTTTATTTATTCAACTTTCACCCATCCACCTCCAATTGTTGCATTTACATTGTTATTATACATATCGCTACATTGTGTAGCTGGTAAGTAATAACTACCCATATAAGCTGCATTAAGCAATACGATGAATTTCTTCGTTTCTCCACGGTTGAGATTAAAGAAAAAGTTTACTCTATCATCACGGAAGTCAACATAATCGGCATGGCTGGATTTAAGTTCAGAACCCATATCAAATGCTCTTGTGTTTATTATTTCCCATCCTGAAGGGAATATCTGGCTTAGTGCCAGATTATTTAGAGTCCCAAATTTACCGGGATTTGATACTTTTATTTCCACATAGAAATCTGTACCATGATCTATGTCTTTTATATCCATAATCTTCCCATCCATGGTCTTATACAATATCACCATATTTAGGTTTTTTTGCTCACTAATAACATTTCCAAGTTCAGGTATCCCTGATGTAGTAACTGTTACGAAGACATCGGTCTGACTAGTATTATCGATTACAAGTTTATCTTCCGTTGTGGTTTCGAGTCCCTGTTCATAGATTGGTTTAACTGGAATTATATCACCCGACCAAGTGTCATTCCACTTATATTTAAATGAATATGCATCATCCTTGTCATTATTAGATGTATATAATGAAATTGCACTTAAACTAAAGGCAGTGGTCTGAGTACTCATCCATTGGTCAGATCTCAGAGCCTCTGCAACATCCATAACAATTGGTATGGCGTCAGGATCTTTTATGAGATAAAGTGGTTCAACCGACATAGCCATATCACGAGTCTCAGAACCATAACTCCAATACCAATATTCTCGAACAGGTTGAACATAGGTGGCACTCTTAATAAGTTCGCGGGCCACATTCTTTTGACCAATCAATGCATATGCAGCGGCTAATTGATATTTGGTCATAAAATGCAGATTCTTCATCTCCCTTAACTTATTCATTGCACTTAGGTTGGGAGCTTCTGACAAGGCCAATGTATATAACCTATATGCTTGATTAAGATCATTGTAGATCATCCCGTTAGAATTACGTTTTGGGGTCCAATTGTCAGCTTCTCGTTTCTGATATCTCTTCCAATTATTTAATAAGGTTTGTGATATACTATAACCTTTTGTCTTAGCTTTAAGTAAAAAATGTCCTGCGTAGGAAGTTCCCCAATTACTTGGTTTAGAAGATCCTGGCCAGTAACTAAAAGCTCCAATGGGGATTTGCATTTTTGAAACCCTGCTTATGGCCGAAGCTATATTTATTTCAACTCGTTTCTCCTGTTTATCAGAAAGATGCGTCATTTCTGATAAAAATAACTGGGGAAATGCTGCCGATGTGGTTTGTTCAATACAATGATAAGGATACCTAATTAGGTAATTAAGTCTCTTCTCAAGATTAATTTGAGGCATTGATGAAATACTAAAGCTTATTTCATGACTACCTGGTATCCCTTTGAATTGAGGTTTGTGTTTAAGAGTTTTCCCTTTCTCAAGAACATAATTATATACTTGATATGTTCTTGGGTTAGGGTTTCTAATATCAATTTCTACTTCATAGTATGCACTTTCATCACCAGATGTAACTTCCACTCTAACTCTACCAATTCCTTCAAAGTCATTAATATCTACATTAAAATACTGAGTCTTCTCTCCCACATCCTCAAACTTCATGTTCTTCTGTGGTTCCTTTACCGTAAAGTTATCGTTAACAATCAGTTTAATATCCACATCTTCAATCTTTTTATCCATAGAGAATACCGATATTGGTAACTTTAGTTTCTCTGTGGGAGCTAATACCCTTGGCATGGTTGCCAATACCATTAATGGCTGCTTAACTGGAACGGTTTTAGAAGTTCTTCCAAATGCACCCTCATTTCCAGCAATTAGCATAAACTTAACCGAACCCACATAGTTTGACATGTGAACTTCATGAACAGCGTTCTTTCCGGCTTCAATTGTAAAAGGACCTAAGTATGTAACCACCGGTTTAAACCTATTAGCCTTTTTCTTAGATGGTCCATCATTCTCTTCATCATCACTTCCTCCAATGGCAAAGGTCTTATTCAAATTTCCTTTGAAGGCTGTAATTACATAGTCATACATGTCCCAAGTCCTCAAGTATAATGCCTGTTTAGCATAAAATAACTTATGAGGATCAGGAGTTCTGAAGTTGGTAAGGTCAAGTAATCCTTCATCCACAATTGCAATTGTGTAGGTCATTTTCTTATTATCTTGCTCACTAACAGTAATATTATAGTTTGAATTTGGACGGATCTCTTTAGGTAACTCTAACACTGGTTTAAGAACTGTTTCTGGATCTTCAACTAAAATTGGAATCACACCATACATTCTAGCAGGGAGATCATTCTCATTTACCCCATAGGGCTGAATAACCGATATTGTTGCATATATATTTGGTGTCATATTTGCAAATGCAATAAATTCAATTAGACTTTCCTCGGCTTGTGTTTCTTGCCACCAAGTTTTTATGATCTTATTATTACTTTCTAAACTCACCAATATATTAGAATGCGGAGGTGTTGGGAAACTGATTTTAACAGTGTCACCAACACTATACTTCTCTTTATCAGTGGTTAAGCTAAGCTGATTAGCATCTCCAGGTGCACTGCGGTTTTCCCTTGAATACCATGATGGCCAGTCCATGTAAAACTTCGACCCACAACTGTGTTCTGTTTCCGGGTTAGAAACTTTAACATAATAATAACCCCACATGGGATAACCAATTTCAAAATCGAACGATCCTTCACCATCTTTTGTGCTAATGGTTTGAGAGGAAACTACGTCGCTATATCTAGACGACATATAACTCGAAGAGTAACCATCATAATACCCATACCACCAACTCCAATTGGTTTTGTATATCTCTACTTTTAGATTTTTAACGGATGTAGGATTACCATCTTCATCCACAGTCGCTACCTTAAACCTGTGTGGTTTATCTACTTCCAAATATCGGGAACCATTTTCCTTTTTAGGGAGCTGTAATCCCACATAACCTTCATAAGGTGAGTATATAATATTTTCCTGTGAGATTGAGAAATCGCCACCTTTTTCAAATACACGAGTAACAAATGTTACTTTCAGTTTACCAGGTGCTCTTTTTGATTGTGGTAGATTTATATTAAAATTAATCTCCCCATTTTTATTTAGCTTCTGATCCAAAACAGTAACTTCATCAGGAGAAAAATATTTTCCAATATCGTTAAAACTATAGTCAGGAAACTTCTCAAATTTAGTACTTGAGTTTCTTAAAGTTGCATTAATTTCGGCCCTCAAATCGGAGGCTATTCCACCATGTAACCATCTAACATTTAATAATGTACTATTGTTTCCAGATGATAGTTCCTTCTTTTTAAAATCGAGTAGAATTTTTAATCTATTGGGCTTTAGGTTCTCAACACGAATCCTTTTTGAAAATTGAGAGCCTCCTACTTTAAATTCTGCTCTCCATACACCTGTTAGATCATCAGATGATGTTACAGGTTTGAAAGTGTAAAATCCATTTTTGCTGGTGGCTAAAGTCTTTTCTACCATTAGCTTACCTTTTGGATTATACAATTTTAAAGTAGCGGGATGTTTTTCCGGTAGTTTATCATTAACATCCATCGCAATGAGAGTAAGAAACAATGTATCTCCCGGACGCCATACTCCCCTATCTCCATAAATAAATCCATTAATTCCATTACTTGGACTTGCACCTTTTGTATCGAATCTAGAATAAGAAAGAGAGCTCGACCCTTTGATTTTTAAATATGTAAACTCCTTTTCACGTTGTGCAATTATCATCCAGGGCTCAGTTGTATGCGAAAAAATTGCTTTCCCTTCTGAATTAGTAGTAACTTCATCCGTTGTTTGATTCTGGTAATTAACTGACGAAATCGTGAGACCTTCAATGGGTTGTGAGGTTCTTAGGTCGGTAGCAAAAACTGTATATGCATCACCTCCCGATTTGAATATAAGACCAATGTTTGATGCTAGAACATTCTTTTCAATAAACCGGTCATAATTATAATATGAGTTGGAACATGGATTATCCCTATAGTTCCAGTTATAACCATATGGATAATAATATTCAGAATCGTAATAATTACTGTTTCTGTCGTCTTGGTTATCATTTTCATCGGGGTCTTCTTCACAATAATATAGAGAGTAAGCCTTTTTAAATCTTATTTGAACTCTATAAATACCATGATCTTGATTGTCAATCAAATCACTAATGTCTATTGCGTAATTTTTCCAAATACCGTCACCATCACTAGCCATAGAGGCAAGATCTAACTGTTGTTTATGTATAATCTTGGAAACTCTTTCAAGTTGATAATTACCTTCTAGATTATTTATCTGAAGAAATTGCTTCACATTATCTGCATAAATTTTATGAATTAGTATATCAACTTTTGCAAGGTTAACTGTCTTAAAATGAATTACCCAATTATCATTACCTGGGAGTACAACTCCATCATCAATAAACTTAACTGCAGGAGGAACTTGACCAAAATGAATCTTTTTTAATAGGTCATTTTGTAATTCTATCCCATTGGAATTTTTCAGCTCTTTCTTTATTGAAACAACAGCATCTCCGGTCAGATGAGTTGTTGGATATAATAGTATTCTGTTCGACTCAACCTCGTATTTAAACTCTTGATTGTCTGTCAAATACACTATTCCATCAAGCTTCATTGAAGTACTTATCGGATCGGAAAAAGTTAACTCAACATATTGACTTGGGTTGTTTACAACTTTAGCATTGATGAACTCAAAGATGTTTATTGGAGGTATAACTACTTTCATGGTTCCAGCATCACTAGAACCTATTTTCTCGCCGTCCCATCTAATAACCAAAGTACTCTCTTCATCTTTACGTTCAATATTTTCAATTTTAAATTCCTTAATATCAGGATGGTCTGATTTTAAAATTGATATTTTGAGATCTTTACCGTCTTGTTTTGTGGATATAATACTTCGAAGTGCCTCATCATCAATTCGTTCTGATGATACTACTTTGCATATAAGATGATTTAACTTCTTACTATTATCT
>CALCGQ010000297.1 GCA_937901015.1 uncultured Bacteroidota bacterium
TTGTAATAATTGTGGGTATTGTGGGTTATATGGAAATTGATGATTTCAGTTTTGTTGATGCTCTATACATGACCGTAATTACTGTATCAACCGTTGGATTTGGTGAAGTACATGTCCTTACTGAAGGTGGGAAAATTTTCACTTCTGTTCTAATATTAGCATCTTTGGTAGTATTAGGATACTTTATTAGTACTCTTACGCAAAAACTGGTTCATACTCAATTGAGCTTCTTTTATTCAAAGAACAATAAAAACAGACATAAGAATATGGAAAATCATGTTATAGTTGTAGGTTATGGAAGAAATGGCAAACAGGTAGTTAATGAACTATTAACCATAGGTTTAAAACTCATTGTGGTTGACCAAAGTCATGAGTTGGTAATAAACAATATGGGCCGACCAGTAAGATTTATTGAGGGAGATGCTACAAATGATGATATTCTAATCAAGGCTGGCATTAAAACTGCAAAAGCATTAATTTCAACATTGCCAAATGATGCTGATAACCTCTTTGTTGTGTTAACAGCAAGATCTCTAAAACATGACTTAACAATAATTAGTAGGGCCTCAAGTGAGAGCTCTGAGAAGAAACTAAGAATGGCAGGTGTTGACAGTGTTGTTATGCCTGAAAGAGTAGGAGGTGCACATATGGCTACTTTAATTGCAAAACCCGATATTGTTGAGTTTCTAGATCATTTATCAATCCATCATGATACACCGTCGCACCTAATGGAAATTATGTGTAGCGAATTACCCAAGGAATTAATTAACAAGCCCATTCGAGATTTAGGCATTAGAAGGAAGTCTGGGGCAAATATTATTGGTCTTAAAACCGCCACTGGTGATATAATTGTGAATCCAACTCCCGACACAAAATTAATGCCTCTTGCCAAACTATTTGTCCTTGGAACTGATGAGCAAATATCTATTTTAAAGGATGTTATGCAAAACAACCCCATTTTGGATGGCAAAAGCGATTTTGATGAATAACTATAACGCCATAAAAAATACTTCATTTCCATTAGTCGCAATACTATTATCTGGTTTATTATTACTATTCGTTTTTCCATCATGTAAAAAAATAGAAAAGCTTACGAATTTTTATACTGGTTATTCGGATTCACTGATAGTTAACCCAGAATATCTCAATAATTCAACATTCGATATTTGGACTTTTAAAATTTTCGATAATGGAAAAGACCTATATGGTGAAAACCAGAGTGATATTGGAAGTACTCAATCAATAAAACTTAACAACGTCAACCTTAGCTTGGGGATTCCTGATACTGCAACTTTAAACTTCATAGAGTCAATTTCGGTAAATATCAAAAGTGCCCAATTGGAAGAAAAGAAGATTGCATGGATTGATGACTTCCAATATAAAGATATCAGAAGTATAAACCTTGAAGTATACCCCGATGATCTACAAGATTACATTCTTGAGAAAGATTTTATATTTCATATTATAATCAAAAGCAAAACAGAAACTAATATTGATTATAATTTGAATCTTACTTATTCATTTTTTATAAGCAGCAGACTAACTGATATTTAAACAATTATAACGAATACGAAACATGAAAAAATACATATTTCCAGTTTTAATAATATTCATCATATCAACTATAATAGCTATATCAGGATGTAAAGAAAGTGAATCGAATACGGAGGAATATATTATTACCATTGACAGTATTATGCATGTTGATACATTAGCCTTTGGTGAAGATCTAACACTAAAGTTTTATGGTGTAATCGGAATCGACGGCTGTTATGCATTCAATAATTTTGAAGTCTATTATTCAAGTTTAACGCTATCTGTTACAACGTGGGGGCTTTACACCAAAAGTGAAATGTGTACTCAGGAGGTGCCATATCTAAATGGTGAAACTTTATTGATAAGTGATCTACCAGAGGGAGAAATTAGCATTGAAGCCATTCAAGCAGACGGTTCTTCACTTACTCGGAAAGTATATGTAAAAAAATAAATATATCAAGGATTCATAGTTTCGTATATCTTTGCCCATTACTTTATTTCAATAAACTGTATCAGATAAATAGATTTGTTATAATCTGATTACTATTTTTAAAAGCTACTATATGACACAATATGCAGGTTGGATAGGTGGTCCTGAGATAATAATTATCCTTGTTGTGGTTCTTCTTTTATTTGGAGGGAAGAAGATTCCTGAACTTGCAAGAGGACTAGGAAAAGGAATCAAAGATTTTAAGAAAGCCACAGAAGAAAGTGGACTTAAAGATGACATTAAAGATGTTGCTTCGGAAATCAATGATCTTAAAACAAGTATGGATAATATAAATCCAAAGAAAATACTTAAGACTGATAATCTTTCAAAACCAAAGAAATAGAAAAATAATCAATACTTACTAGTTGAAAGATTTAACAACAGGAAAAGAGGGTAGTCGAATCCTCAATTTTGCATTACCTATGCTTTTTGGTAATATATTTCAACAGATGTATAATGTTGTTGACAGTATAATTGTAGGTAAGGTTCTTGGAGATCAGGCTCTCGCCGCTGTTGGGGCAAATTTCCCTTTTATTTTTGCGTTAATCTCATTTGTTGTTGGTATAGCCATTGGAGCAACTGTAATAATTGCTCAGTATTACGGTGCTAAACAGATGGATAACGTTAAACGCACCATTGAGACCCTATATATATTCATGTTTTTTGCATCAATTTTTCTGACTATTGTTGGAATTTGGGCTGCAAAATATGTTTTTAAAATTATAGATTTACCTGACGAAGTCGTTCCCATGGCCATTGATTATTTTAAAATTTATGCCCTTGGTTTTATTTTCTTCTTTGGATTTCAGGGTACTAGTGCCATATTGCGAGGACTTGGTGATTCAAAAACGCCCGTATACTTCCTTGTTATTTCCACTGTTATGAATATAATCCTAGACATACTTTTTGTTGTAGTATTTAAATGGGGAATTGAAGGAGTTGCAGCAGCAACTGTTATTTCACAAGCTGGAGCATTCTTCACAATTGTATGGTACCTAAACAAGTATCATTCATTTATGGAGTTTTCTCCTTTAAAAATGAAATTCGATAAAGACATATTCAAAAAGAGTTTACGCATTGGACTTCCTTCTGGTATTCAACAAACTTTTGTTGCACTTGGTTTCTTGGCCCTATATCGGATTGTCAATATCTTTGGTGTACCTACAATTGCGGCCTATAGTATTGCAATGCGAATTGATTCCTTTGCAGTTATGCCAGCCATGAACTTTTCTGCTGCCATTTCTACTTTTGTTGGTCAAAATATTGGTGCTAATAAGTTTGAAAGGATTGGTAAAGGACTTAAGTCTACACTCCTTATGTTAAATGCTATTTCAATATCAATAACAGTTATTGCAGTTGTTTTTGCTGGACCTCTTTTTAGATTATTTACCGATAGTCCGGAAGTGGTAGAAATAGGAAAACAATATATATACATTGTAACACCATTCTATGTTGTGTTCTCCACGATGTTTATTTTTAATGGTGTTCTGAGAGGAGCTGGTGCAACACTAATACCAATGATTATCACTATTTTAGCGTTGTGGGCCATAAGAGTCCCAATATCTTGGTTTCTGTCAACTGAAATTGGAACAATTGGTATCTGGTGGGGAATACCAATTGCATGGATCTTTGGAGTAACATGTTCTTTTATCTATTATCTATCGGGTAAGTGGAAAAAGAAAGCCGTTGTAAAACATGGTAATTAAGTCGTATTGTTACTAGATTAAATCAACTATCTTTGTTATTGAAATCCAGTATAAATGTCAGAATAGATGTCAATGGCAAAAAGGCTTAAGAGTTTTATATATGCATTCAATGGTATTCGATTAGTTGCTATTTCCCAACCTAATTTCATTATCCATATTGTTGGAGCATTGTTAGCCATTTTATTGGGGATAATATTGAAAATATCAATCAATGAATGGCTTTCTATAATTATTGTTATTGGAGTAGTATTAGCCGCTGAAATAATTAATTCAGCAATTGAAGATATTGTAAACTTTATATCACCTGAGAAAAATCAACTAGCTGGAAAAATCAAGGACATGGCAGCTGGTGCTGTTTTAGTTACCGCAATTATGGCATTGATTGTTGGCATAATCATCTTTCTCCCAAAATTATTATTACTATTATGATTTTAATCGCAGATAGTGGTTCCACAAAAACCAGCTGGTTGGCTGTTGATGGAAAGAATGTAGTTTCAAAAATCACAACAGCAGGCTATAATCCATATTATTACAAATATGATTTCCTAGTAAATATCATTCAGAATGAATTGCTACCAAAATTAGATGATCAACTTATTGAGAAGATCTACTATTATGGCTCTGGTTGTTCATCTGACATTAACTGCACAAAAGTAAAAACAGCATTATGGGCTCAGTTTCCTGGAGCTCTTGTGGAAATTAATCATGACCTAACTGGAGCTGCAGTAGCTCTTTTAAAAGATAAAGAGGGCATTGCTTGTATACTTGGTACTGGATCAAATTCATGCTACTGGAATGGTAAAGAAGTATTGTCAAACGTACCCTCAGTTGGATATTTACTTGGTGATGAAGGTAGTGGAACTTATATCGGCATGAAGATCCTAAAGGGAATTCTTGAAAACAAAGCCCCAAAAGAGGTATCCAATGCCTTTTACCTAGCTTTTGATACAAGTTTTGAGAAAGTACTGAGTCTGATTTATGAAAAAACGGAACCCAATAGATTCTTTGCTGGAATAAGTAAGTTTGCTGGTGAAAACATAAATGAACCATGGATAAGAGCACAAGTTAAGCAGTGTTTTAATGATTTTATTGAAAATCAAATTAAGCAATATCCAAACTATTCCGATGTTGAGATTTCGTTTACAGGTTCCATAGCCTACTATTTTAAGGATATATTGATTGAAACAGTAAAGGAGAATAATTTAAGTATTGGAATTATTCTTCGTGAACCAATTGATGGAATGTTAGAATTCCACACCCGTTAAACCCCATCTAATAATAATTAATATAAATTAGTTAACATCGAAACTAAACATATTTAGTTTCGTATATATTATCTAACTTTGCTGGTATTACAGGGGTATAGATATGTCAACAACAACAATAAATAGCGAACAGGAAAGGCTTGAAATTCTCAGGCAATACAAACGCTTAATTGAAGTATGGCATACTCGTAAAAATACTGAAGATAAATGGCTGGTTAGAAAAGCTTTCCGTCTTGCAGCAGATGCTCATAAAGATATGCGGCGTAAATCTGGTGAACCATTCATACTTCATCCCATTTCAGTTGCCGTTATAGCGGCAAAAGATATCGGTCTTGGCCGCACATCAATTATTTCTGCATTACTTCATGATACTGTAGAGGATACCGACCTTACACTGGAGGATATTCGTGGTATATTTGGAAATGATGTTGCAAGAATTATTGATGGTCTAACAAAAATTGATGAAATTTCGGTAACATCTTCTACAGCTCAAGCTGAAACAATAAAGAAGATTCTTTTTACCCTTACTGATGACGTTAGAGTCATACTTATAAAACTTGCCGACAGAATACACAATATGCGTACTCTTGAAAGTATGCCAAGGAATAAACAATTACGTGTAGTATCTGAAACACAGTATATTTATGCTCCACTTGCATACCGGCTAGGACTTTACAAAATTAAAAGCGAACTTGAGGAATTATCATTCAAATTCTCTCAACCTCAAGTCTACAAAGAGATTCTTGGTAAAATAGAACTCTCAGATGAAGACAGATTATTATCATATAATATCCTACACAAAACATTCTCTCAGGAATTAAAAAAACTCAACCTTAACTTTGAAATTAACTTAAATGTAAAAACTGCATATTCCATTTGGCAAAAAATGAGAAGACAGGAAGTACCATTTGAGAATATTTACAATACTTATTCCATCGATATCATATTGGATGCCGATACCAATGATGAGAAATTATTATGTTGGTCTGCTTATTCAATTATCACTGGCATTTACAGATCAAACAGTAAACGGCTCCGTGACTGGATAAGTACCCCAAAGGCCAACGGTTATGAAGCCATTCATGCTACAATAATGAATCCATTAGGGCAATGGGTTGATCTTCATATCAGAAGTCGTAGAATGGATGAGATTGCCAACAAAGGTTATGCAGCTTATTGGAAGTATAAGAAATTAGATAAAATTGATACTAGCCTAGATAACTGGCTAAATAAAACAAAAGTACTCCTTGAAGAAAATGAGGAAGACACATTCGATTTCATTCGAGATTTTAGAAGAAATCTATTTGCCGATGAGATATTTGTCTTCACACCTGCCGGTGAAATGATAAATATGCCATCCGGAGCTACGGTTCTTGATTTTGCTTATTCAATTCATACTGATATTGGAAACCAGTGTATTGGGGCAAATATTAATCATAGAATTGTACCCATGGGCCATCAATTGAAATCCGGCGATCAAGTTGAAATTATTACTTCTAAAATACAAATACCCAACGAAGAATGGTTTAAGTATGTGGTAACAGCACGCGCAAAATCTAGAATCACAAACTCAATCAAGCAAACTAGGAAACAGTTTAGGCAAGATGGAAAGGAAAAGCTCGACCAGTACTTCGATCAATTAAATATTGAAAATAATAAAGTAACCTTAAACGAACTACTTAAAGGAAGTAAAATAAAAGGTCCTGTCGATCTATATTATTATGTAAGCCAAGGTATGATTGGTATTAAGGAAATTAAAGAAATCATGCAACCTGGTGAAAGTCGGTTGAAATGGATTAGGAACTTCCGGTTACCATTTTCAAAACCTAAAATTGTTGCAAACGATCAAGAATCCGATGTAGCGAATCAGGAATCAGAAAATTCAGGCAAGTTAAAAGATACGAAGTATATATCTGACTTTAATTCACTTGATTATATAGTTTCAGATTGTTGTAACCCGTTACCCGGTGACAATGTTATGGGGTTAATATTTCCAAATGAACCAATACAAATCCATTTAACAAACTGCGATGATGCCATCAGACTTATGTCGCAGCATGGAAAAAACATTGTTAAGGCAAAATGGAAGCAAAAAGCAGGAATAACTTTTCTTGCTGGTTTAAATATAACTGCTGTAGATAGTCTTGGACTAATTCAGGATATAGTAAAAGTCCTAACAGAAGAATATAGTATAAATATCAGATCTTTCCATCTTGATAGTCATGAAGGGTTGGCAAACATAGATATCACAGTGTACGTTGCAAGTACAGCAACTCTTAAAAAAATTATGGCCAGTCTTAAAAAGAACAAATCCATTATTAAATCCACAAGACTTGATAAAATTTAGTTTTATTATTTATACTTAAACTAAATAAAAGAATTTTTTCTTAATTTTACACCAAAATATCCAGGCATGAAATTAAACACTAAAAAAGACACATATGATTCAGTAAAGAAACTATTTACTGAACATTTGGAATCAAAAGGTTATAGAAAGACACCCGAAAGGTATACCATCTTAAAGGAAATTTATGCCACCGAAGGTCACTTCGACATAGAAACACTTTATATTAGGATGAAAAACAACAAGTACAGAGTTAGCCGTGCTACTTTGTATAATACAATTGAGTTGCTTCTTGACTGTAACCTTGTTACAAAACACCAGTTTGGAAATAATTGTGCACAGTTTGAAAGATCATTCAAATTCAAGCAACACGATCATTTTGTTTGTACAGAAGATGGTAAGGTTCTAGAGTTTTGTGATCCAAGAATTCAGGAAATCCAACAATCCGTTGAAGAATTACTTGGTGTTGAAGTTGCATACCATTCTTTAACCTTCTACGGCAAATGCAGTGCGCATAAAAAAACTGATTAAGAAGTTAGTAAGTTTTAATAACTAATTCAAAGCATAATCTGCATTTTTTTATATTTGCAGTATACTCTAAACCCTGTTAATTATGCAGGGTTTTTTATTGTTATTAATGATTATAATTAACATGTAATTAGTTCTTTAACCAATAATAATTAGAAGATGAAGATTGATGTATTACTTGGCCTACAATGGGGCGATGAGGGAAAAGGAAAAGTTGTTGACGTACTAACACCTCAATATGATATCATTGCAAGATTTCAGGGTGGGCCAAACGCAGGTCATACCATAGAATTTGATAATAAGAAATTCGTTCTTCATACAATCCCATCTGGTATTTTCAACGAAGGAACCATTAACGTTATTGGTAACGGAGTTATAATTGACCCATTTATACTCAAAAAGGAAATTACCACTTTGGAAGACAGTAATATTAACATTAGAAAAAAATTATTGGTTTCTAGAAAAGCTCATTTAATATTACCAACGCATAGATTACTTGATTCTGTTTATGAAACAGCAAAGGGTAAGGATAAAATAGGTTCAACATTGAAAGGTATTGGACCATGTTATACTGATAAGATTAGCCGAAATGGTATTAGAGTAGGTAATATTGAAAGCGATAAATTTATTGAAATTTACAATAAGTCAAGAGAAAGACATCTCAAGATTATTGAACAATATAATCCTGATTATAAAGAAATTAAGATTGATGGTAAAGATTTTCTTGAGTATGAGAAAAGTTGGCATGAAGCTTTAAAAGTATTGAATTCTCTCAAAAAAGTTGATAGCGAATATTATCTTAACCAGCAAATGGAAGCAGGTAAGAAAATTCTAGCCGAAGGTGCTCAAGGTACTTTACTAGATATTGATTTTGGCTCCTATCCTTTCGTTACTTCTTCAAATACTACTACTGCAGGTGTTTGTATCGGATTAGGTATAGCTCCAAAGAACATTGGTAATGTATATGGAATCTTTAAAGCCTATTGCACAAGAGTAGGGAGTGGACCTTTTCCAACTGAATTATTTGATGAAGATGGTGACAACCTCCGAAAAGTTGGTAATGAGTTTGGTTCAACCACCGGAAGACCCAGAAGATGCGGGTGGCTTGATATACCAGCACTAAAATATGCCATTATGCTCAATGGTGTTACTGAACTGATGATGATGAAATCAGACGTTATGAATCAGTTTAAGAAGATCAAAGTTGCCAACAGTTACATGTATAAAGGTGAAGAAACCAGCGAATTGCCATTTGACGACGGTAATAATGTAACTACTCCTGTATATGAAACAATACCAGGATGGGGATCAGATTTAACAATAGCATCAAACTATTATGATTTGCCTTGTGATCTTAAAAATTATGTCAAATACATTGAAGATAAAGTTGGAGTACCTATAAAACTTGTTTCATATGGTCCTGACAGAAGCGAGACAATAATCAGATAATTATTTATTGCAAAATCGTTTAATTACATTATACGCCTCAGTAATTCCTAGTTCACCAGCCTTGCTTAGATCTTTACAAGCAAGTTTTGCCTCATTAACATAAAGCAGTGTTAATGCTCTATTATAATATGCCTCAGCCAAGTTAGGCTGCAACTCAATTGCTTTCGAGTAATCATCAATGGCACGTTGGAACTTTTTCAAGGTTAACTTAACGTTCGCTCGATTGTAATAAACAAAAGGCAAGCCCGGATTTTGAGTAATTACCTTACCATAATCCTTCATAACTTCCTTATGATCAGGTGCAGCAATTTTTTCATTTTGTTTCCCTCCAAAGGTTGTTCTACTAATTGTTATTGAATTCGTATACATATTATCTGAATAAACGAATTCGTCCATTTCATACCTAAGTGTACCCCTATTTAGTAAAGCGTAAGAAATTGAAGGATCAAATTCCAAAGCCCCATCATAGGCATTTATGGCAGTTGAATAATTTTGAAGCATTCCATTTATAACTCCTTTTAAAAAATATACTCCTGCTGTATCTCCTGCCATTAGTATCGTACTATCAATACGTTCCAACTCCTTAAGTGCTGTTTCTTTACTCACCGGCCATTCGCGGGTTGTGAATACAAATCTTATACCCAGCCCATTATCTGCATTAAAAGCCGAAATATTTTCATCAAAATACTCATACTCCTTATATTTCATATAAATGGAATCGGGCAGATTAAATGCATATATAAGATGAAAGTTCGATTTAGGAACTATATTTATTCTACTAAACTGAACTCTACCCTTCTGCATATCACCACTAACAAAGTCGGCTTCAAATTCAATTATTTTATTGAAATATGCAGAATCGGCATATCTTGAATACAATAATTTAGAATCTATTCCATCACCATTGGTAGCAGCAATTATTTCTTCGGCTTTTTGTTGGTCGAGTCTCGCTCCTTTATGATCTTTCAAAGCATGTCTAACTGCTGACCTATTAATATATGCACCAGCAAAATCTGGGAAAATCTCAATTGCAGTGGATAAATCTTGATCTGCTTCCTGATACTTGTCAGTCAAATAATACAAATTAGCTCTATTATAATAGGTATACACATTGTATGGATTAAGACGACTAACTTCATTATAGGCTGCTATGGCTTCTTCATAATCACTTGAAGCCCCATAAACTATGGCAAGATTGTAATATGTAAGCGCATTATTTTCATCTAATTCCAGTACTTTATTATAGTTTGTTATTGTACTTATGGTATCCTTTAGCTTAAGATAAGACAATGCTTTCTGAAAATATACATACGGGTTTTTATCATCAAGATCAATGGCATGATCATAGTCTGCAATCGCTGATTCTAAACTATCTAACTCATACTTTATCATCCCTCTTTTAATCCATGCTTCAACATTAAAATAATCAAGATATATAGCTTTATTGATATCATCAAGGGCTTCCTTATTCTTATCCATAAAGTGCTTTGCTATTCCACGGTTAAGCCAAGCTGATGCCACATTGCCCTTAAGGTTTATGGAAGCGGTAAAATCATCAATAGCACCTTCAAAATCTCGGATATGCATTTTTGTGTCTCCTCTAGCCAAAAAAACATCAGGATTAAAAGGATCAATGTCAAGAGCCTTATTATAATCACCAATGGCATGGGCATAATCCAGTAATCTATCATATGAAATTCCCCTGTACTGATAGGCTCTAGCATATAAAGGATGTATATTTACAGTTGCTGTAAAATCATTTACAGCCCCTCGATAATCCCCAAGACTAAACTTAGCAATACCTCTTAAGAAGAATGCTTCAAATCCATTTTTCTTAGATTTAATGGCTGTATTAAGACTTTGAATTGCATCAAGATATTTCTCCTGTTGCAACTCATTTTGTCCTCTGGCTATAAAATGATTATAATTTATCTGAGAATTAGATATTAGTGAACTTAAAATTAATAAAGTAACTATTGCTAATCTAATGTGAGTTGATTTAATATGCATTTACAAATTACTATATTAATTTTTAATTGACTTATTTTTAAGATAATGATATATTTCGAGCTGTGAACGAACCTTGATATTATCATTACTTTCGACATACTTGTTAATACTATTGGGAACCAGTGTTCTGGCTTTTACATTATCACTAAGCTGTATCTTGAGGATATCCATTATTTCTTTCTGCAGCTCTTTATCGTAAATGGGACAAGCAGTTTCAAATCTATGATCAAAATTTCTAACCATCCAATCTGCAGATGATATATAATAAAGAGGGTTGCCTCCATTGGCAAATATCTGGATTCGAGAATGTTCAAGATATTTATCGACAACACTTATTACGTTAATATTATCACTTAAACCCGGAACATTTGGAACAAGAACACAAATTCCCCTACAAATGATATCAATTTTAACACCAGCTTTGGATGCCTGATATAGCTTATTTATAATCTTCGAATCAACAATATTGTTTAGTTTAATCAATAACCAGGCTACTTTACCGGCTTTTGCATTTCTAATCTCGGTATTAATAAGTTTGTTAATATTATTACGAAGATGATATGGTGCCACCATTAAATGTGAGAATTTTGGTGGATTGTATGGCATCTCAAACATATGAAATAACATATTAACTTCTTTACCAATAGCCTCATTTGCAGTTAGTAGGCTATCATCAGAATATACCTTGGCAGTAGACTCATTGAAATTACCAGTACTCAGATTCGAATAATATACGTTTCTTCCTTTTTCCTTCCGTCGGATAGAAAGGAGCTTGCTATGTACTTTATACCCTGGTAAAGTGTTAATAACCTTCACTCCTTCTTCACGAAGTTTTCGGGTCCAATAGATATTTGCTTTTTCGTCAAACCGAGCTTGTATTTCAAGGAATACAGTTACATTCTTACCATTACGTGCCGCATTAATAAGTGCTTGTATCACATTCGAATCACGAGCTGCTCTATAAAAGGTCATTTTTATTGCTCTGACTTTAGTATCAATTGAAGCTTCGCGTAACAAATCAACTATGTACTGAAACGACTGATATGGAAAGTGCAGAAGTATATCCTTTTCACGTATTGATTTAAGTATACTTTTGCCTTGTTCTAGCTCAGGATGCAATAATGGAGGTTCTTTAGCATAAACTAAATCTTTAGATCCTATCTTTGGAAAAGACATGAAGTCCTTAAAGTTATGGTACCTACCTCCATCACGTAGGTTATCAGAATTAGTAATTTCTAACTTGCGTAGAAGTCTGGTTAAAAATACTTCTGGAATTTCATTATCATAAACGAATCTTACGGGAGCACCTTTCTTTCGTCTTTTAATGCTATCACTCATCTGCTCAATGAAACTCTTAGAAATATCATTGTCTATATCAAGTTCTGCGTCTCTGGTAAACTTTATAGTATATGATTTGAAAGTATCAAAGTCAAAAGGAGTAAATATATCTCCCATGCAATACCTCATAACATCATCCAGCATTATAACATTATGCACGCCCTTTTCAGATGGCAATAAAATAAAACGAGAAATAGTATTACTGGGCACCATAATTAATGCATAATCATCCTCTTTATGCATTTTAGAATCCTTAAGGTGTACTGCAAGATATATGGCATTGTCCTGAAGAGCATCTGAATTTTCAAGATTCTTAAGCATTATTGGAAATAGAAGTGGGACCACCTCAGATTTAAAATAACGTTGAACAAAAGCACCTTGCTTCTTGTTTAATTGAGAATCATCCAGAAAAATTATATTATGCTTTTTGAGTTCTTTTGATATTTTCCTAAAAGTGGCATTAAACTTTTTTTCCTGAACCTCCACATTACTAAGTATCTGACTCAACAACGACTGAGCAGACAATCTTGGTTTCTTATCCTTTTTATTCTGGACCTGAACCATTCTCTTAATTGTAGCAACTCTTACTCTAAAATATTCGTCCCTGTTATTAGAATAAATACCTAAAAACTTGAGTCGTTCAATTATAGGATTATTCTCATCCATTGCCTCTTGAAGTACTCTTTCGTTAAAATGCAACCAGGATATTTCTCGGTTCACAAATCGTTTATTGTTGGTCATTATTGCAGCATTTTTGGAAACACAGCAAATTTAACCTTAAATTTTGCATCTACAATATTCTGCCATGTATCAGTATCAAACTCAATACACACGGTACCTGAAGTGGGCAAGTTATCAATTTGTGGCTCTACAAAATTATTAACAAAATCCGTTAGTGTGGGATTATGTCCAACAACCATAAGTGAGTCTATGGAACTATCAACCGAAAAAACTTCATTATATATATCATCTGCTCCAGCATGATATATGGCCCTTTCTATTTGAATTCTATTTTCATCATATCCAACACCCTGAGCTAATAATTTTGCTGTTTCAAGTGCCCTGGTAGCTGTGCTTGAAATGATTAATTGAGGCACTAGCTTTACCTTTTGAAGATATCCAATAACTTTTTGAGTTTTAATAATCCCAATTTCCTTTAACGGACGTTCATGGTCACCCAATTCAAAATTACCCCATGATGATTTAGCATGACGAACAATCGTAAGTACTTTCATAGTAAATAATATTAGAAATCGTTTCACTCTAACAAAAGCAAAATCAAACAATTTGTTTGTTTAAGAAGGAACGTAAAGGAAATTAAAAATAGTATCCTAGTATCCAAATAATGGGAAACCGCTCATCATATCGTTTACCCTTTTTCTTACAGAGTCAATGGCTTCCTGTGAATCAATGTTTGAGATAACTTCATCAATTAACTCAACTATTGGTTCCATATGATCCTCTTTTAATCCTCTGGTAGTAATTGCTGGTGTACCAACTCTTAATCCACTGGTTTGGAATGGAGAACGACTGTCAAATGGCACCATATTTTTATTGATGGTAATATCAGCTTTTACTAGGGTATTCTCTACAATTTTACCTGTTATTTCAGGAAACTTGCTCCTTAAATCAATCAGCATAAGGTGGTTATCAGTACCACCCGAGATAACTTGGTATCCTCTTGATGTAAAGGCATTTGACATTACTTCAGCATTCTTCTTAACTTGTAACATATATTCGAAATAACTATCCGACAATGCTTCACCAAATGCCACTGCTTTAGCTGCAATAACGTGCTCCAATGGACCACCTTGTATACCTGGAAATACAGCTGAATTAAGAACTGTTGACATCATCTTAGTTACACCTTTAGGTGTTTTTATACCCCATGGGTTTTCAAAATCTTCACCCATAAGAATCATACCACCTCTTGGTCCACGTAGTGTTTTGTGGGTTGTAGTTGTCACAATGTGACAAAATTCGATTGGGTCATTTAGTAAACCTTTAGCAATAAGTCCGGCAGGATGAGCAATATCAGCCATAAGTATAGCATCGATTTTATCAGCTATATCTCTCATGCGCTCATAATCCCAATCTCTGGAATATGCAGATGCACCAGCGATTATCATTTTTGGCTTTTCTTTTAATGCGAGAGTTTCCATTTCATCATAATCCACTGTGCCAGTTTCTTCTTTCACTCGATAAGCTATTGGATTGTAGAGTATACCAGAAGAATTAACAAAAGATCCATGCGACAAATGCCCACCATGAGATAAGTCAAGCCCCATAAATGTATCACCTGGTTTTAAACAAGCAAGAAAAACGGCCATATTAGCCTGTGCTCCTGAATGAGGTTGAACATTAGCATATTCAGCATCAAACAATTCACATGCGCGATCTATTGCTAACTGTTCACTCTGATCAACAACCTCGCAACCACCATAGTATCTTTTACCTGGATATCCTTCAGCATATTTATTAGTCATTACTGAGCCCATCGCCTCAAGTACCTGATCACTTACAAAGTTTTCAGAAGCTATAAGTTCAATACCATGCATCTGACGTTCCTTTTCCTGTTTTATCAGGTCAAAAATTTTCTGATCTCTTTCCATTTCAATGATTTATTATGTGGTAAACATTATTATTTTAAAGTGATTATTTAAGGGACAAAAATATTAATTATTTAGTAATCATAACAAAATATTTATACACTTTCCAAGTTATATCATTATGTTTGTCGCTCTAAAAACATTAACTCAATAAAATTAATTATGTTTCTGATTATTAATATAATACAAACGCAAGTATGATAAACTTTGATAGGTTTCAACTTAGCAATGGCTTAACAGTTATTGTAAATCATGACCCAAATACTCCAATTGTGGCAATGAACATACTATATAAGGTTGGATCTAGAGATGAAAGTATAAGGAGAACTGGCTTTGCTCACCTATTTGAGCACCTTATGTTCGGCGGGTCCGAAAACATTCCAAAGTATGATGTTCCTTTGGAAAAATCAGGTGGTGAAAATAATGCATTTACAAATGCTGATTATACCAATTACTACTTAACAATACCCAAAAACAATCTTGAAGTTGCTTTTTGGCTTGAATCTGACAGGATGAATAACCTTGCATTTTCAATCAAGTCATTAAACATACAGAAACAAGTAGTTATAGAAGAATTTAAACAAAATTATCTCAACCAGCCATACGGAGAGTCATATCTGCTTCTAAAACCTCTTGCATATAAGAAACATCCATATCGATGGATAACAATCGGGAAAGACATAAAACAAATTGATAATGCATCTTTAGATTATGTAAAGAAGTTTTATTATAAGTACTATAATCCTAATAATGCAATTCTTACAATTTCTGGAGATGTTAGCACATCTGAAATAAAAGAGTTATCAGAGAAGTGGTTTGGGCCAATAAAAAGTGGTGAAGCAATTGCACATGATTATCCTATGGAACCGGTTCAGAAAAGAAGGAGAATCAAAATAATTGAGAGAGATGTACCCCAAAGTGCAGTTTATATGGCGTGGCATATGCCACGTCGAACAACCAAAGAATATTACCATTGTGACTTAATATCCGATATATTATCCAACGGAAAGTCATCTCGACTATACAGAAAACTGGTAATCGACAAAAGTCTTGTATCCGATATCAATGCGTTTATAAGTGGTGATGAAAATCCAGGCTTGTTTATAGTTATTGCTAAGTTACTGGATGGAGTTGATACAAATAAGGCAATTGATGCAATTAATAATGAATTAGCCGACATAGCAACAAATCTAATTAAGGAATCAGAACTTGAGAAAGTAAAAAATAAGATAGAGTCGAATCTATTATTTTCCCAATCATCAGTACTCACAAAAGCAATGAACCTTGCATATTTTGAGTTTCTTGGAGATGCAAACAAAATAAACGAAGAATACAATATCTACGAAAATATCGATCGTAACTCAATTCTTTCAACTGCCAAGAATCTATTTAAAGGTAATAATCAAAACATTCTGATCTACAATAAAAACAGCAAAAAATAGCATGGTTAAACAGTCATTCCTCGATAGGAAAAGAATGCCTCAAACAGGCAAGCATATCAAGCTTAAAATTGGGGAGCCAAAGTTACTCAAGCTTGATAATGGATTAAAGGTTTATGTAATTGAAGACAACACCATAGAGTTTTCAAGGATGGACTTTGTGTTTTCCGCTGGAACATCATTTCAAACCAAGAGTCTAGTCGCCGAATCTACACTAAACCTTCTCTCTGAAGGAACTACCACAATAACATCAGTTGATATAGCCAATAAACTTGACTACTTAGGATCAATTTTTGACTCAAACATCACGAAAGATAAGGCTTCAATTACTGTATATTTACTTAATAAGTTTATACCTGAAATATTACCTCTTATTGGTGATCTTATTCAGAATCCAATATTCCCTGAAGAAGAGATATCAAACTACCTAACTCGAAAAAAGAATCAATTCGAAACTAATTATCAAAAGGTTAAATACAGGTCGATGTTAGAGTTTACAAAGCTTGTATTTGGAGCAAATTCTCCATACGGAGGTATTAAAAAAGTTGAAGATTTCAACAATGTGTCTCGTGATGATATCATTAGTTACTATTCTAGTTACTACAATATAAAAAATGGCTATATAGTTCTGAGTGGAAAAATTACTAATACAACAATAGAATTATTGAACAAATATATTGGTACAATAACATTGTCTGAAAGTACCACTCGCAAACTTGATTTTGGAGTAAATGCATTTGGTTCAGAAACTTATGATTATATAAAAATAAAAGACAGTTTACAGTCAGCCATAAGAATTGGAAAGCCAATCATATCGAAACATCATCAAGATTATAATAGCCTTGTTGTGCTAAATACTGTTCTTGGGGGGTTCTTCGGATCACGATTAATGTCGAACATTCGCGAGGACAAAGGATTCACATATGGTATTAATTCATTTATTATCAATTATTTAAATAGTAGTTATTGGTGTATTGCAACTGAAGTAAATGCAAAAAACACCAACGCTGCAATAGTTGAAATAAAAAGTGAATTACAAAGATTAAAAAATGAGCTAATTTCTCATGAGGAGCTAAATTTGGTAAAGAATTATATATATGGAACTTACCTAAGAAGCTTCGATGGTCCTATTGCACAAACTGATAGGTTTAGAGCAGCAAATGATCTAAATCTAGACTATTCGTATTATTTGAATAGTTTAGAAAGCATGCTATCCCAAACACCTGAAACTCTAATAAAAACAGCTAACCGACATCTCAATTTTAACTCAATGATAAAATTAGTAGTAGGTCAGTTAGAGAATGACAAGTTCTAGTCAATTAAACTAACTAAGTTTGGTTGAATAAAACTTA
>CALCGQ010000298.1 GCA_937901015.1 uncultured Bacteroidota bacterium
ATAGAAGAACTGAATATAGTATTACTCCTGAGGTGGCATCAACAAATGTATCATCGGTTTATAATGGTAGTATAAGCGAAAGTTCAAAAACCATATTTAACCTGAGTAATTTAGGATATGTAGTGTCAAAACCCCTATCAACAGGAAAAGGATGGAAATTTTTTCAGTTTGGCTTTGGAATGAATAGGTTAAATAATTATAATACTTCCATAAACATGCAAGGTGAAAATAGAGTAGGATCGAAGCTGGACGTCTACAAGGAATTAGCCAGTGGTATTGCATATGATGAATTAGAATATGAAGATCCATATGAACTTTATCCAGCTTGGTATTTATATTTAATAGATACGATTCCTGGAACATACGATCAGTATAATTCTCCCGTGGAAAATGGAGGAGTACTTCAGCGTCAAAATATTATTTCCAGAGGCTCTACTAACGAATGGTTGTTTACATTTTCCGGTAACTATAATGATAAAGTATATATTGGAGCAACAATAGGAATGCCATATACGAGGTATTTTCGTGAATCAACTTATTCTGAGTTTGATATTGCCGACACCATACCAAACTTCGATAGTTGGAGCGTGACAGAGAGCTTAACAACATCTGGCTGGGGAATAAACCTTAAGCTTGGTGTAATTGTAAAACCAACGGAGTGGCTAAGGTTGGGAGGAGCTTTCCATACACCTACATATTATTGGAGCATGAGTGACTCGTGGTTTACAACAACAACTGCTGATTATGGTGGATCAGATTACGATTACTATACATCCATTGTGGGTAATTTCGATTATCGGTTATCAACACCATTACGAGCAATCGGCAGTGCAGCGATCCTTATAGGTAGAAATGCATTTGTTTCATTTGACTACGAATTTGCTGATTATTCAAAAGCAAAGTTCTCAGCAAGAAGCTATGGCTTTGGAGATGTAAACTCTGACATTAAAAACGTGTATCAGGCAACACATAATTTTAGAGGTGGTGCTGAATATCGTTACTCATATTTCAGTTTCAGAGGAGGTTATGCATTGTATGGAAGTCCATATGCAAATAACTTAAATGATGGAAAACGTCAGATGATTTCTGGTGGTGTGGGATATAGAACAAGAGAGTTTGCACTTGATTTTACATATGTTCACTCATCAAAGAATGAAGACTATTATATGTATACAACAGAATATACAACTCCAAATCCTGCGCAGAATGATTTTAAAGGACAATCGTTTACACTTTCGTTAAAGTACTTCTTGAATTAGTATCTAATTATAATCAATGTATTATTTTTCATCATACCAGCTGGCGTACATATTATAATTATTTGAGATCCTATTGATTTCTCCTTCAATTAAATCTGTATCAACTGTTTTTATGAGTTTAGCTGGCACTCCGGCATAAACACTACCCGACTTTACAATTGTGCCCTTAGAAACAACGGCGCCGGCAGCGATTACCGAATTGCTCTCAACAACTACTCCGTCCATAAGTATTGCACCCATTCCAACAAGAACGTTATCATTTATTGTGCATCCATGTATAATTGCAGAGTGAGCTATGGAAACATTGTCTCCGATTGTTACTGGAGCTTTTTGATAGGTGCAGTGTACAACTGCATTATCCTGGATGTTTACATTGTTGCCAATTCTTATGGAGTGAACATCGCCACGTATAACTGCGTTGAACCAAATACTACAGTCATTACCAATTACTACATCTCCAGTTAAAGTTGAGTTGTCGGCAATGAAACAGTTTTTGCCCCACTTGGGTAAGATTCCTTTTACAGATTTTATTAGTGCCATATGCTATTTTTAAAGAAATTCGAATTGCAAATATATTAGATTGTATGCAGTTGACCTGACTACTCTGATGAAATTTCCCATCAAATGCGATTTAAAACAATTTCCACTAGGGTAGACTTCTTCTTTGCCAGTCGTTGTATGGTCTCTTCTGAAATTAATTTTTCAGTGGCTTCCCTGATTTCTGAAAATGACTCATGTATTGGGCATTGGCATGTGTCGTCACATGTGCTAAGACCTAAGCCACATCTACTGTATATATCATCACCTTCAATGGAATAGATAACATCTTTAAGAGTTAGGTCTGGATTGTTTTTGTTGAAAACGAAGCCTCCATTTTTGCCTTTAATTGATTCAATAAAACCATTCTTAACCATCCTTTGAAGTATTTTTGCCGTAAATGGTTTAGGAGTGCCAATTTCTGAAGCGATCTCAAGTATTCCTGGAGTGGTATTTGATAAATTCTGAACCTGAATGTAAATAAGGCTTCTCAGCGCATATTCTGTTTCTTTTCTAAACATGATATAACACAATATTTAGTTACCAAAACTACAATAAATCAGAATATAAAAAGACCTTTAAGTCCTTTTATTAAATAAGACTATATTTGCACGCTCAAACAAATAAATAAATACTTATGAGTCTTCATGATTTTGATAAACTATCTGTTGGTGAAATTGTTTCTAATGATTTTAGGGCATCTACTATTTTTAAGAACGCAGGAATTGATTTCTGTTGTGGAGGAAACCAACTAATAGGGGAGGCTTGTGAGGAAAAAGGAATTGAAAAGGATAATTTGATTAAAGAAATCATAAGTCTTGAGAATGAACCCATAAGTCCAACTCTTAATTTTAAAACATGGGAACCTGGTTTTTTATGTGACTATATTGTTAACACACATCATAAATTTGTAGTGGAAAAGATGCCTGAGTTAACTTTCTATACAAATAAGATTGCAACAGTTCACGGCGAACATCATCCAGAATTAGTTAAAGTCGCCGACCTTTTTAAAAACATAGTTACCGAGTTGACTCAACATTTGCAAAAAGAAGAGGAAGTTCTTTTTCCGGCAATAAAAGAGGTTGTTTCCAATGGATCACAATCTGCAGGAGAAACCATTAAAAGTGAAATTGAAAGGATGAAAGGTGAGCATGAATTCGCAGGTGGTGCAATGGATGAAATAAATAGAATCACAAATAACTATAGTTTACCTGATGATGCTTGTAATACATATCAGGTTTCTTTTAAATTACTTGAACAATTTGAAGATGATTTACATGTTCATGTTCACTTAGAAAACAATATACTTTTCCCGAAGGCTTTACAACTTTCAAGCTAGACAGTTTTAAGTAAAGCTATCTGAAACAAAATCAATAACATCAAAGAAATGAATATTTCAAATTTGCGTAAAGAAGTAATGCAAACACTTGCCAAATCGATGGATGAAATCATTGACAAGTATTTAGTACCCATTGAAGAGAATTGGCAACCAGCTGACCTGCTTCCTGACTCTTCGAGTCCAAATTTTGTAAGTGGCGTTGAAGAAATCCAAGAGTTATCAAAGGACTTGGATTATGATTTACTTGCAGTATTGATAGGTGATACTATCACTGAAGAGGCTTTACCTACATATGAATCATGGTTAATGAATATTGATGGTATTGATCAAGAAAATAAAAATGGATGGTCTCGTTGGGTGCGAGCTTGGACCGCTGAAGAAAATCGTCATGGTGATTTGCTAAACAGATATCTATATCTCACAGGTAGAGTGAATATGAGGGAGCTTGAAATTTCCACACAGCACTTAATTAATGATGGTTTTGATATTCAAACCGCTAATGATCCTTATAGAAGTTTTATTTACACAAGTTTCCAAGAAACTGCTACTAACCTATCTCATCGAAGGGTGGCTGTTCATGCCAAACAATCGGGTAATGCGGGACTAGCAAAAATTTGTGGTATTATTGCTCACGATGAATCACGCCATGCTCGAGCATACAAGAGTTTTGTTAGCAGGATACTTGAAATAGATCCTAGTGAGATGATGCTTGCTTTTGAGGATATGATGAAGAAAAAAATTGTAATGCCTGCCCATTATCTTCGTGAGTCAGGTGGCAAAATCAGCGAGTTGTTTGAACATTTTTCCGATGCTGCTCAACGCACCAAAGTATATACCACTCACGACTATATTGACATTCTAAAAACACTTCTTGCAGAGTGGGATATAGAAAATATTACACGTCTTAATGACTCAGCTGAAAAAGCTAGAGATTATCTGATGAAATTACCGAACCGACTTCAGAGAATTTCTGAGCGTATCAAAGTCCCACAAGAGAAGTATAAATTCAACTGGATAACGGTATAATTTCCTTTTAATAAACACCCAAATATCCTTTTTTGGATATCTCTCTCTACTCACATTTTCTTATATAAATATTTATTCCTATTGGAATTAGGCGATTAATAATGCCTACTACTTTTAGTTAGTGTCTAATTATCGTAAATTTGAACACTGGATATACTGTACTCCGGATACAAAATTCGAAAATGACAGTTTTCCTACTAAAATCAAAATTTATGATAAGCAACAATGATGTATTACGTCGCATTAGATATGCCTTTGAAATAAAGGATTCTAAAATGATAGATATTTTTAAACTGACAGGAATGGAAGTAAGTCGATCAAAAGTTAGTGACTGGCTTAAAAAACCTGGCGATACCTCCTTTCAGGAATTATCCGATCATGAGCTGGCTAGTTTTCTAAATGGATTTATTATTAGTAAAAGAGGCAGTAAAGATGGTCCGCCTCATGTGGCAGAGACTCAACTCAACAACAATATTATCTTCAGAAAACTAAAGATTGCATTGGATTTAAAAGATGTTGATGTATTGGAAATTTTGAAATTAGTGGATGTGAATATTAGCAGACACGAGTTAAGTGCTTTTTTCAGAAATCCTAAACATCAGCATTATCGTCCTTGTATGGATCAAATGCTAAGGAATTTCATACATGGGATACAGATTAAGTATCATTCAGATAGTTAGCTAAAACATAGAACCCAAAAATATAATTGCTTTATGATTAAGTATTCTTATCATAAATATTGGAGTGCCTACCTAATATTTATTATAATAATTAGTTGTTATACAGCTGTAGGACAGCAGTTGGCAAATAGTAGAAAGAGTAGCTACTTTACCTATATTTATAGTATTAGTTCTGATGAAGCTCGAGAAATTCTACAGGGCAAACAGTATCAATTTCCTCCAATCAAATATTATCATAGTCTTATAGATTCATTCCCCACAGACAGTGCTTTTAATAATAATTTGAAGAATGGGCATTATCTATCTCTCAAAGCTTTAGAAAATAAACTTCATACGGAAATCTTCTCTGTGGTTAGTTTTGATGTGAGTGTTATGAATAATGATAGAGATGTTGTTTTGTTTGTTCACCGAAAAGGCGAAAATCAAGCCATTAAAAATGCGAGTGTAAAAATTAATCGAAAAAGAATCCCTTATAATCCTAATACTGGAAATTATGAGCTTCCGAAGTCCACTAAGCGTGGTTATTTAACAGTAGAGGTAGGTAAAGAAATAGCTTATTTTAGGTTGAGAGATGAGTATTCTTATGGGAATTACTATGATGGAGGATACTGGAATGATGGATACCGTTCCAAAAAAGATAAATATAAAGGCTACCTAGCTTTTAGTAAACCCAAATATCTTCCAAACGATACTCTGAAATGGAAAGCTTTTGTTACAAATAGAAGGGGAAAACCATATACTAAACCTGTGCTGTTGACTATAAGGAAAGGTTATCGCTATGGCGAAAAAGTGTACGAGGAAGAAATTGAAAATATAACAGAAGGTGCATACCTCGGTGAGTTGACTATAGGTGATTCATTAAAGCTAGATTATGATTATGTAGTGTCATTACTAAATCCAAGGTCAAAAAGGGTAATAATGTCCAATAATTTCTATTTAGAAGATTATCAGCTTAATGAGGCTGAATATTCAGTTCGTCTAGGACAGGAGGAATACCATGCTGGTGAGCCAATTGATATCTATATGCAAGGATTGGATGCCAATGGTTTAAATATTATGGATAGTAGGGTTGATATAAAACTAACCACACAAAAAATCAGAGAAGTAATAGGCGACACTTCATTTATTCCAAATGAGCTCTGGAACGATCAAATATCCCTTGATCAAAATGGAGAAACAAAGGTGGTCATCCCAAAAGAGATTTTTCCATATGCGGATATTAGTGTTCGCATTGAAGCAATATTCAACAATAGTAATAATGAAACACACACCTTACATAATACATTTAATTATAATGGTAAGAAAACCAGAGTTGATTGCTATTTGGACAGAGATACACTAATTGCAAATTACAAGAAGAATGGAGAGAATATTAGTGCAAATGGCAGAATAATTGGAATCAGTTATAATGATACTTTGTTCCATAGAGAGATAACTTTTCCTTTTAAAATCAACTTGAATCCAACAATCAACAAATATGAATTTATATTTGATGATGAAAAAAAGGTATTTGATATTGATGATCAAAATAGCCTTTTCAGTTGTTATGCATTGAGAGTGAAAGATTCAGTTTACTTTTCGTTCGTTAATCCGCGAAATATCGATGTAGTATATAATATTTATCAAAAAAGTAATACTCTTATTTGTCAGGGGAGGACAAAGAAACTCGACACAGCAATATATGCCGATAATAAAGACTCTTACTTTATTTCATGTAACTATATTTGGGCAGGAAATGCCAAGAAGTATAATCAAAGCATATTATTATATAAAGATAGGTTATTGGTGGATATTGATCAGCCCAATAGGGTTTATCCCGGACAGGAAGTAGATATCACTATCAAAGTTAGAGATATTGATGAGAACCCAATTGAAAACGTAAATATATGTGCTGGAGCTATTAATGGACAATTTGAAGATAATGAGTTGGTTGATGTCCCTTACCTTGGTAGGCAACCGCAAAACAGGTCAACCTTAACTGATTATTATATTGAGAAACTCAGTTATAGCGCCAACAAAAAATTGAATTCTACATGGGTTAACAAATATGGTCTTGATTCAATTCCATATTACAGAATTATTTTCCCTAATGATGGTATTGAAGCTCTATACGATTCGAATACTGTAATATTTGGGACACAATTTTCTCCATATGTTTTTGAAGATAATGGAGTCAAAAAAGATGTGTTTTTAGTATACGTTGATAACAAACTGCGTTATTACGCTGGAAACGATAATAGTAATACATATTCTTTTTTGGTACGACATGGTTACCATGAAGTTAAGCTAAGAACTAGGGAAAAAGAAATTACAATTGACAGTGTCTTATTTAAGCATGGACAAAAACTTGAACTATCAGTATGCATTGACAGTGTTGTTGAGAATGTTAAAGTAACTAAGTTGGGTGCTAGAGTTACCAAAGAAGAAAGTCGTGTTTTACAGTCTGGAATGCTTGATCTAAAGAATAATTTTCGCGGTGCATCAGCATATCTAAAGCAAAAAAATAATGTTGTGCAGTTTTCACGATATCAAAATCGTGACTATTATTCTAGTTGGCTTTATAATGTTGGCCCATTTGATCATGATTCCATAGAGTTTATCGGCACCAACCTATTTAGTACCAAGTTTTTATTTGAACCAGGTTATGAATATACTGTTGATAAAGGGCTTGTAAAAATGGTAAAAGTTGAAAATTACATTGTGGGGACTTATTTTGAAAATAATGATAAGCAATCACTGGGTGAGATTCTTGAACCAATTGAAGTCAAGTATAACCTAAAGACACCCATTTGGGATAGGTTTCTATGCAGATCTAACATTAGATATACTGACTCTGGTATGGGGACATTTGAATTTGATTATACCGGTGATAAACATATTGGTATTGTGAGAATGATAAAATCTAATTCTGTTCCTTTGGATACTTATTATAAAGGTAATGACAGAATAATACATAATCTTACTCCTGGTAATTATAGTATGTTGCTGGTTACAGAAGATCTTGGATTCTACAGTATTGACTCCATTTTAGTGCAAAAAGACGGTAGAAGTTTTCTTAGGTTTGGAGATGATGCTCTAAAACATGAGAACCCTTTATTTGATACCGAAGAATTTGAGATTCTTAAAAGTGGTAAGAATAATAGTGTTGATTATCGTTACATCGATTATGGTGGAAAATGTGCGATAAAAGGAATTGTGTATGATAAGGATACAGGTGAACCAATACCATTTGCAAATGTTATTGTGGAATCAAACGGACAGCAAATAGGCGGCGGTACATCAGATTTCGATGGCAACTATTTGATTAAGCCACTTCCAATGGGTAAAGTTGATATCAAAGCAACCTTTGTTGGTTACAAATCCTCATTAATTGAGGGTTTATATTTGAATAGAGGCAAATTATTATACTTTGATATTGGATTACAAAGTAGCAGTGAAACCCTAGATGTAGTTGAAATAATTGATTATAAAGTACCACTAATTAGTAAAGATCAAACATCAAGTGGATCAACAGTAACTTCAGAAGAGATAAGAAAAATGCCAAATCGAAGTGCTAATGTAGTTGCAACTACTGTAGGTGGTGTTTTTAGTAGTGACGGTGAAAGAGGTACTGTAAGAGGTGCACGCAGTGATGCGACTGCTGTTTTTATAGATGGCATAAGAGTTAGTGAAAATAATAACTATGAAGATAATGAGATAAGTAATAATCATAATAATGATCATATTGCAGAGCAAGTTCTTTTGGGGTCAAATAAAATCAGAAGTAAATTTGTAGATTATGCCTATTGGCAGCCCAATTTAATTACGGACGAAAAAGGGGAGGTATCTTTTACGGTTACTTTTCCAGATAATATTACCAGCTGGAAATCATATGCACTTGCAATGGGTGCTAAAAAGAAAACAGGTTCTGCGTTTAAAGAAACTCTTTCCTTCATTGACCTAATGGGGCAATTATCCTCTCCAAGGTTCTTAATTGAAGATGATAGTACAAACGTTGTGGGCAAGATTGTTAATTATGATGAGGAGTCGAAAAGAGTCAAGGAAGAGTTTACGATAAATAACAAGTTACATTCACGAAATGATACATTGGTAGGTAACTCCGTGATCAGTTGGTTCCCGGTGACACCTTCAAGTATGGATACCATGGAACTCACATACAAAATTACAGGGTCGAATGGTTTTGTTGATGGTGAAGAAAGAAAGATTCCAGTTTTTCCAAAAGGAGTTAAAGAAACCCATGGTGATTTTTACACCTTATCTGATGATAGTACTATTCATATAACTTCATATAGTAACGACTATATATTATATGCGGAGAATGATGCTCTAATGCCTCTTTTGGATGAAATTAAAAAACTTGAGGACTATCCATATTATTGTATGGAACAATCATCTTCAAAGTTAATTGGCATGCTTATGGAAAAGCGCATTCAGGAAGCACTGGGAAAGACATTTAACAAAGATGGCAAAATCCGAAGTCTTATCAGAAGGATTAAGAAAGGTCAAAAAGAAGATGGTAGCTGGGGATGGTGGTCAAGTTCTAAACCGTCAATTTGGATGACCTCCTATGTGCTGAAAGCACTATATATGGCAA
>CALCGQ010000299.1 GCA_937901015.1 uncultured Bacteroidota bacterium
GTCGCTATAGCTATTATTATTTTTTGTTAATATTATTATATTTTAAATTAACTGGAGTCAATATATGTCATTGGCAAATATAAGTAATCTCACTTTAGATAGATTTATCAAGTCCTTAGCTGATGTAGATCCTAAAGTGGGTGAAGTAGAATCGGTAATCAAGGTATTTCTTGACCATGGAAAGATGTCAAAGCTTGCTGTTCAAGTTTCTTTTGGTGGTGAAGATAGATATTACATCCTTGATGGTAATTTTCATTTGTTGTATCAGGAAACTGCTACTACTGCAGCTATGCATCACCCGAGGCTACAAGAGGTCATTGATGTATATCTTCAAGAATCTATTAAGAGGAATAAAAATGCACTATACAGGGATCGGCTCAAGGGAAACACCCCCTTTAATATTGCAAATGATGGAAAGGGCAGCAAAGCAATTAGGTAAATCAGGCTGGACACTCCGTAGTGGTGGTGCAGCTGGTGCCGATAGCGCTTTCCAGAGAGGTTGCGATTTATCACATGGTAATAAAGAGATTTTTATTCCATGGAATGGTTTTAACAATAATAATATGAGTGCTGATGGAATTATATTAGCACCATCTTTGCCTACATATGCTGATGCTGTCTCTCTTATGAAGAGATATCATCCGGCTCCTAATAGGCTTTCACAGGGTGCCGAAAAGTTGCAATCCCGTAATGGTTATCAACTTTTTGGTAGAAATTTAGTTGTTGAGGACAAGTCTACATTCGTTTTATGTTATACAACGGGTGGGAGAGGTTCTGGTGGTACTGGTCAGGCTATTAGAATAGCTAATGACTATGGAATCAAAGTCTATGATCTTGGCTTAGAAGAGAATGTTAATAAGATTAAAGACTGGTTAGGTAAATTAAGTTGAAATTTAAATGATTATTTTATTAATATTTATTGGAGAATTAAAATGACACAACGTGCATTGGTAATGATTGATGGTGCCTATAAAAAGGTAACTGCAGGGCTTTCTGCTTTTGTTCAAGCAAATGAAATGTCTGATAAGACTAAAGGTAATGATGCCCGTAAAAAGGCATTGTTTAATACCTCTGTTGCTATTCATGATTATTGTAAACTGGTAGTTGATGCAATTGCCAATAAGGCTGTTGCTAATGATCCATTTGGGATCATTTATGGTAAAGGTATGCAATATAGTTGGGCTCAGAAGTATGTTGATGATGCTTTAGATTCTATTCGTGAATCTGATCCAGAAACCTTTTCTAAGGTTGATGTGGTAATGAGTAAGGCTGTTAATGATGGCTTTATTAAGAAGTGGGTATCTGTACTTCGTAGTGGCGTCAAACTTGTTGTTGATAGCAAAGGCGTTAAGATGATTTCTGGCCTTGCTATGAAATCTATTTCGTGGGCAAAAGAAACTGTTTCTGATTTTATTCAGTGGTTGAAATTGCAATGGGAAAAATTATTTCCTTCTAGTAAGGAAGCTGCGCCTGTACCTGCATAATGGTTATCTATATAGATGCCACTTTTGATAAGTATACAAAGGTGGCATTTGTAGGATACTGTAATGTTTCTATGACTGTGAAAGGTGTTAAAAAGATTAAGGCATCTGACATTAATAAGGCGGAGTTATCGGCCTTATGTTTTGCAGTTCGTTCTATTGGATCGGATCACTTGTTCCTAACAGATTCCACTAACGTGGTTGAAATTTCAATGTCGAATAATGTTAAACATGTTCGACGTCATTTAAACTTGGCAGACACCTTAGTGTCCGCTGCTAAAGAAAGTTATCTTTCAAATAAAAACTAGGAGTTATCTTATGTCTATGAATATCAATACCGGTGGTCTTCCACTACTTTCGTTAAACCAAAGCCGATCAATACCTTCGGCTGAAGATCAGGCTGTCTATCCTGCTAAGTCGGGTATAATCCATATTGGACAGCTTTATCGTGCTGCTAATCCTCGTTATCGTATTGCCAGAGAAGGCTTTGAACAACCTGTCTTCATTGTGGAAATGACTATGCATTCACCTGCATCTCAATCTCAATATCAGATTTCTCGTGTATGGTTAGCTGTACATGCAGAACAGAAAATTGCTAAAACTGGTGATCGTGTTGACAATAACACTTCTGCTCCATTAGTAGATACTATGTTTAACAATCTTCAAAATCCTATCAATGCACTGATTACAACTGGTAATTTGGGCATGGGTCTTGTTCCGAGTATTACATGGAATCAGGAACTTGATGTTGGTAAGCCTGAAAAGCAATTAATTCAGGAAGGTAAGTTAACAATGTCTCATATCATACTTGGTTTTGAAAATGGTATAGTTCCTGTTGTGACTTATGATCATACTGCAACTCTTGGTAATCCTTATCTTGATTATGAAAATATTCGTGTCAATTATGGTGCCGAAGGTCAGGAAGTTCCACGTCTTCGTTCGCATCCTACAGTAAATACTGTTCATGGTTATTGTGCAGTAGATCCTGCTAAACCTGTTTCAAAGTTTTTCGAAACAGCTAATGTTCAGACTGGTTTGTTAGAAACCAATGGTCGTCAACGCTTTGCCTTTATTGCAAAAACATTTGCTAATGGCAGAGATTCTAAAGGTTGTGATTTGTTATTTGAATTACATGATAACTTTATCGGTGATACCTCTCGTGCTGCTTTGCTTCATTCAGAAATTGTTCCTAATATTATGAATGAAATGGAAGTATCAGGTTCTTTACGTGTTGGTAATGTCCGCAACAGTACTGCTTGCTTGTTCCGTGTTCAGATTAATAGCTGGACTAAGAAGAGCATTGAGTCTGCCGTAGTGTCTGCATCTACTACTGAAGCTGACTTGGGATTTCTTAATAATCCTATGGCGTCTGGTGTTATGGAAACTGTTGCTGAAGAAACTGTTGAAGATGAATCATTAGTACCTTTTGATGCTGATGAAACTGTAGCAGATACTGAAAGCAATGAAAGTCTTGCTGATTTAACATCTGATTCTGATATCGACGTAGAGTCTGATGAAGATGAAGATGGTCTGGAAGCTTTACAAAGTTAAATAGTAGTTGGTTGAAGATTATTGCCCACCCTCTTTTGGGGTGGGTATAGTCTTTTTTGGCATTTTTTATTTTAATAGGAGAATACGTCATGTTATTTAGTGGCATTTTAACAGCTGTTGGCCTTGTTGCTATAACAGCTAAATTCTCAAGAAGTTTTCTTGAGAAGATCCTAGGTTATGATTGGGCTATTGATTTGATGGTTACATTAGGTCTTCCAATCTTATTTTATGGTACTTACAGTGGCATGATGACTGCTGTTATTACTGGTCTTTCAATATCTTTTATCCTTTGGATAGCTAAGAATTTAATTGGTTATCAGAAATATGAAGTAGTTGAAGGTAAGCGTGTTTGGAATCGTCATCATGGTAAATGGACTCCTATGTTTTTAGGAGAACAAATACATAATTGGTTTAAGGTTTCTTTCACATCTGCTGTTAATGACTTTCAGTCTGGATGGACTGATGGTGAAAAGAAGGCAACCACTCATGCTTAAGTTTATTAAACGCATAGCAGCTAACGTAGCCTCTTGGCTGCGTAAGCTGTGGAATTTTCCATCTGATGCTATATTCTTTATCAAGTGCACTTTTGGCACTTGGATTAGATCATTAAAGATGATTTGGAGTGTAGCTGAAATGGTAGAAGTCCCTGAAGTCTTATGGCTTTCTGTAGTAGAGCTTGTTCATTCTGCTAAAGATTCATGGAAAGCATTATCTAGTCGTATTCAGATAAGACAGAAGGTTCGTTTTCAAATTCAATCCAGTTGGATTGATAAAGTAATTTACGAGGTATAGTCATGTCAGTTATTGAAATTAATACAGTAAAATATACTGGTGTAATGGGTACTATCAGGAAGGTTTTTGATAGAATTAAGAATAGAGTTTCTGAAATATATACAGGAACTATTGCTTTTGTTCAAAAAACATTTGGTAAGTTTGCCGGCCTGTTTTGGCTAGTTATGGGAATACTTGCTATTAGCGTTGTTTCTCCACCTATTGCATTTGCATTGGGTATCTATGTAGGACTTATTTTTGTATATCTTGGTATATTCTTTATTATTTGGAATATATTTACAGATATCTTCTATACACCAGCAAAGTTCTAATTGGTCTTTGTTGATATGACTGGTACTTATTGCTATCTACTGCATGTGGTAGATAGTAAAAATACCTTATTGTTTTTAACATTAAATAAAATGGCTTTGTGTTAGCTATGCAATATAGAGGTATTTTATTTAGTAGTTAGACGAGACGCGAGGTGTCAATATGGGTTTAATAAATGTATTAAGTGATGATCTGTTGGTTCATAGATATATAAATGAATTGGATGAGGAATCATTTTCAGTACTTAGTCAGCATCTTGATGGTAAAAGTCATGATGTTATAGCAGCTAACTTAGGAATTAGTGAAGAAGAAGTTGCTAATCTTATCAATAAGGCTTGTGTATTCTTTGTTGAAAAACAAGCTGAAGAAGACCATGGAGGTGAGCTATGAATTTTATAAAGAATTTTTTAATTAAATTATATAAACGTATTAAAAATGTAGCTTATGATATTTATCATGGTGGAATAGGACAATTAATATCTAAAAGAAGATGGCTTAAGGCCCTATTAGATATGTTTTTGATTGCTTCTTATTTCTATGCTGTTATCTACTATGGTTCAACTATGGCAATTGCATTGATATCAGTTGGTTTAATTATGACTATTGTTAATAAAATTACTGCTATTGAAGAAGGGTTTATTGTTGTTGATTTAACTAAGCCTTTTCTAACCATTGCGGCTTTCTCATTCGTATCAGTTCTGTATTCTTTTGTAAGGGAAACTGCATTAGTATGTTCTGTATTTCTAATACCAGTAATGACAAGACAAATTGAAGAGCGTATTTCTAAATACTATAATGAATTAACTCCTTCGGAGGTTTAGTTATGGATATGTGTATTGAAAACAAATCTATTAGATCTGGTGTAGCGATATTTTCTGGCATCTTTATTGGCATATTAGATGTATTTTCTGATTTTATAATGTTTAAGATTAAGGGTGCTATTAAGAGTCATGTTAAGGCACTTGGCCCTAAGGATCCTTTTCTAATACACAGACTACTTGTGCATGCTCCAGAAGATGTCTTAAAAGATAGGGCACCTGTGCGTATAAATGATTTGAATGTTGAAAAAAATACGTGGATAAAAGGTAGATATTATATTGAAGCACATAATGCTAGTCATTTTCATCATGACTTTTCAATAATAGTGAATGGACAAGTATATAGAATGGCTAGAACGCCATCTAAAGGTAATATTAAGAGTGGATTCTTGGGACTATTCCCCGGCCCTAAAGAGAAGTCTGGATGGGTAATTCAGCCTGAGCATTATGTTGATGAGGTACCTAATCCTAAGCTTATAGCTAAAGGATATGGTGCTGGAACTACTGAAGTAATCGCTACTGGTGATTGCTATGTTAAGGTTTCTGATGATGGACATATGAGTTTGATGTTTGACAATATTGATGGAGTCTATTCTCTTATTGAGAAAGACGACATGGTATTGATGATTAGAAAACAATCATATGGTGGTTACTATGGTAAACACAATATGAAATCTGTTCGTTTACCTGATCAATTTTATGATGACAATCGATATGCCTTCTTTGAAAAGAAAGATGGTGCTGCTGTTGAATGGCATGTAGTTAAGGCCAGTAATGGTAAGAAGTATCTTCAGGTTTATTCTTGGAGACAAGATGCTATGTTAAATAAAAGATATGGTGTTGATTCACAAATTAATCATACATATAAATTGCATTTGGCTGATAAACCATTGTCTGATGATTTTCCTATTGTTTCTGGTAGGGGAGAGCTTTGGCTTAAGGGCGAAAGTGGATTGTTGAAGATTAATAGTATTTTGAATTCACATAATTATAGAGCACGTAGCTTAAAACATCGTCCATACTTATATGTTCATGATGTTGTTTCATATGAAGGTAAAAGTGTAGAGCATCTTTCATATAAAGAGAAGCTTATTATCATGAAATCTTTACATGATTCTGATAATAGATTTAAAATTCCACCACATGCTTCTACGTCTACAGGTAAGCGTAATCTTTGGCTTAAGGCCAAATCAGAAGATGGCATTGATGGTGTTGTGGTATGGGATATGGATTCAAGACGTGATTCTAATAATGGTACTCCAATAAAGATTAAATTTAAACATGATCATGATAATTGGTTTCCAGCAACAATAGTTGATGTTAAGAATCAAGAAGGTAAACATTCTGATACATATTCATACCCTGTATTAGAAAATGCTAAAGGAACAAGATTTGTTTCTAGTGGTAAAGGTTTAACAAATGAAATGAAGGCAGATATGAATAATAAGCCTGATAATTATATTGGCATGGAAGTAAGGTATTCTACAGAGAAGCATTTTGAAGAAACTGGCAAACCATGGCAACCAACAATAGAGGAGTTTAAGACAGTATGAGAGTTTATGCAGTAAAACCAGAAGTAAAATGGTTTAATGAAGAATATTTTGCAAGGATCCACCAAACATTATTAATTGAAGAAGATGAGGGTATTGTTTTTGATTTTGTAGATAAATACATGAATCTTTTAGTCAAGGGCGCTGTCACTAATGGTGACATTATGTCTTTGGGTAATCATAATTACTTTATGGCTTGCCTTGAGTCTGAAACAGTAGTTGATTTGGAAGCATTAGAGAATGGTTTATTAGAATTAATAAACTTTAGAATTTCTAATTCTCCCAATGTTGTGCATGTAATCATTCCAAATGATATAGAAAATAAAAATCAATTTGAGGAGAAACTGATTAAAATTGTTCACTTAACTGATTTTCCATTTCCCATTTATGTTCAAAAAATGGAAACTATTGAGAAACAGTTTAGGCTACATTCCTGATTGTCACTTTGCACAATAAAAAACAAAAAACATATATATTCTTAGACTAAGGATGTATGTGATATTAATTTGTTAATATTGTGTGTTTCAATTATCTAGATAGGCTCATAAAGCTTATTGAGGGGTTGCCTTTTGCCAAAGAAGATTTGGATATTTGAGCTAATGTTTGATTTTTTAAATTGAATGTTAAGTATTTATATTATAATTGCCGTAGCCATATGGCTTAACATAAGAGAGATGATATATAAATGTTAAATAATAACACCAGAAATACAATTATGACACCAACACAGACTTCTATTAAACTTGATAGGAGCAGAGTGATAGAGGATTATTCTATTCATGATGTACCTGATTTACCTGCTTCAATTAGTATTGAAAATTCTTCCCTTCTAGTTCCAGAAGGATATTCTAATATATTAACATCTTCATTTGATATGGATTCAGAAACTCTAAATTTAGAATTTAGTTTGGCTGAAGAGGGTAATTCAACTGTAAAGATTTCATCTAGAATATTTGCTCCTGAAACTCGTAGTAATATATTTCCTAAATTTGTTTTGCAAATATCAAGTTTAGTTTCTCAACGTATTAATTATGATGATTATCCCGGTTTAATTCTGAATCAAAATAAAATATTATGGCTTTTGATTAAGCATAGGTTGATGCAGTATGAAAATCAAAATGTTCACTATACTCAATTGTTACGTTCTGATATTAGTAAATTGGCAAGTTATGGTGAGTATGATCGTTATAGATCTCATAATGCAAAACTTAAGAGTCAGAATTATATTGTAATCATTTCACCATGGACTGTTGATAAAAAAGATGGCGGTCAATATGCCAATGATAATGATTCTTTAATGTTAAGAATGACAGATCCTTTGGGTGAGTATTTAATATCTGAAGATACTAAAAGTACTGCTAATAAAACTCTATTAGATTCAATTTTTCGTGATTTACCTATACAGCCTGCATCAGAAAGTATGGCTTCTAAAAGTAATAAGTTTGTTATGTATCCTCATGATAAGCCCTTTTACTCTTGTGCTGGTTACAATACTATGATGGCACAATATAATGGTATTAAGTATCCAGTAATTAGAACTATATATCAAGATAAGCCTAATTTACCCTCAAGAATAAAGACTCATGTTATTGCTGATTGTTTTGGATTTGTTAAACCTAGTGAATTGATATTTAAAGAAGATATTGATAATAGCTCTAATGGTGAAACTGATGGAACTATTATGAATGCTCTCGTCGTTTTTGATGAAATGAATGATAGTACTGGTAGATTACTTTGTGGAGAAATAGAAAGCTCTAAAAGATTTGCAGATAGTGTTATCTTTAAGGATGAAATAATTAAGGATCAATTTGAACTACTGTTTGTAACAGAAGGTGAAGATGTCGTTAGAACCAAGAATAGATTTATTCTTGGTATGAATTCCGAAGGCGAAGAAATAGCAATATATAATGCTTTGTCTGTTAAGATTTTATCTATTACAGATATTGGATATGGTGATGCATATAAGATAGTTGTTAGATGTCATGCTCGTACAGGATCTGGTAGGATTTTATCTACTACGGGTCTTAAAGGTATGACTAAACCTAAACCAACTCTTGGTACTGTTCAGCTAATAGGGCAGAACAATGAACCAATACTTAATGAAGATGGTTTTGTCTTAGAAGCTAACGTTGATCTTGTTTGTGGCATGAATAGCGTTAAGGCTAAGAGGAATACTATATTCTTAGCAAGGGCGTCTTTGGCTTATCTTATTGATGAAGTTGATGGTCCATTAGTTAGTATGAATGAAGCACAAATTAATAATGCTGCTGATAAAATTCAGAAATGTTTGTGGACTGATGAAAATGGTAATGAAAAATATGTATGGTGTGGAGTTGTACAGATAAGAACTAATGAATTGTCATACATGTTTAATAATGTTAAGCGTCAAAAGTTTATGGCTGAATCTGGTAGATTCTTAAAAGATAATGGCTATTCTGATGTATTTGATAAAATATGGGAAATTGGTGTTGATGAAGACATTAAGGATGTTGTAATTGAATTACAGAAGATATTGGTTGATGATACTGGTAAGTTTGCTGAAATAGATAGGCTTCCTGTTTATCAGCCTGATAATCTTTATAGAGGTGTTGATGGTGTTTTTCCATTTGATATATCTGATTGTCAATTTGATTTACAACCTATGTTTCCGTATACCAGTAAGCTTCTTGATGAAAACTATAATAGTGGTTGGTATCTTGATTTAAGACATCGTAATGGTGGCGTAACAAGAATGCCGTCTGCTAAGCTTTTGAATACATTAACACGGCAACTTCCTGATGGTACTATTAGCTATCCAGTTATATTTAGAAATTTATCAAGAATATTAAAGATATGCCTTGAGCCTAATGCTAATGGCATGTTGAATACTGGATATCTTAACGATAAAAATCATGATAGAACATACGGTTCCAAAGCTCAAATAGCTAGATATTTACAAGTTGTTACTGGTATGATTTATAAGCGTAAAGATATGGTGAGCAGTCACAATAAGTTAATAGAAGTATTTATGAAGCCGCAATTGCCGGGTGTTGGCATGAAGCAAATGACTGATGCAATCATTCCACAAGGAGTTGTTGTAATTCTTGATAATCGTACTTATGGAAAACTTTCTAAACATACTGGTGGATTTTTTGATCAAGAAGGATTTTTTAATGCTTTATGTATTAGAAATCCTGTTATATGGAAAGGTCAGATTCAAAGCTTTAAGGTTTGGAATCGTGACCTCTTTGAATTACATTTAGAAGCTATTTATGGAATTAAGCTAAATGACTATCTTGTGGTTAAGTATTGTAGAGAAGTCTTATTGATGAATCCTGAAGATGCTATACAGCAACAATCTGATGTTGATGGTGATTTAATGCCTTTAGTTACAATTGATGATATGGAAATACAGAAAAGATTAATGAATATTAATTCTTTTGATCCTAATAACAGCTCTTGTGGTGGTATTAATGGCATTTTGCCTGAAGAAATGGAATGGAATCAGGATTATCGAAAAGGTGAATTAGAGGCTAATGAAGATTTGAATTTAGATAATCAAAAATATACTCTTTATTCTATTGCCTTACATAATACTCCTAAGAATAGTAGTACTTATTCTAGATATTTTAAAGATTCTATTATTGCTAAGGGCGATGTAGGCCCTGCTACAACACAGTTATGGGCACTTAATACACTGATCGAGGTTTATAGAGATCAGTGCTCACAAGGGCTAGTAATAGGCCCTAAGGGTGAAATTGTTAAGATATCTGAAAAGTCTATAACATATTTCCTGTATGCATGGACTAGATTGATTCAAGATTTTGTAATTAGAGGCATAAAGCATATCTCTGGTGGATCAAGTGGTTTTCATCAATTTATGTTAGATAAATTGGAATCTGGAAATCAAACGTCAACAATTAAGATACTTAGAGATCAGATTAAGATGCCCAAAAATGTCATTAATGATTTGTATGTTATGATCTATTGGATGAATAATGGTGGTTATTTAACTAGTATCAGAAAATATATTGCAATGTTTAATAGTGGTACTACATTAAATAATGCAAATATGGAGCATATTGAAATGATTCGTAAATATTCATTCTATGGAAATCTTATGTCTGATATGAGAGATATAGAATTAATAGTTGAAGGCAAAAAGCCTTCTGATAATTATGGTAACTCTATGAGTGATCTAGTTGCAGAAGATGCGCCTTTAAGTAATTTTAATACTGGAAGTAGTATTCAATTCGGTAACCATAAGGCAGGTTTTTAATTACTGCTGCTAAATGAAAAAAGACCTCTTTTGAGGTCTTTTTTTTATTAATGATTTTCTAATTGAACTTTTATTCTTTAGATTCTTGTTCTTGTTTATCATTGACCATTGCCATGATTTTTTCTTGTAAAGCTTTAGCTTCATTTTGTGTTGCAGTAGCTAAATCTTCTTCTGTACATACTTTATTTTCAATTAATAAAAACTGTATTGCATTTAATGATGCAATTATTTGAAATACTGATTGATCATGTTGTTGAACTACATTACCTAATAGCTGAATATCCATTATTAGCTGTTCTGTTGTAATTCCTTCGTTTACTTCTTCTTGTATATTTGTATCTTCTGACATTTTTGAATCCTATAAATTAATTTAATTTGTTTGTTTAAGGTTGGTACGCGTTATTATACATTGTTGATATTCTATATCAATACTTTTTAAAAAATATTTAAAATTAAATTTACACTTTGGAGGTGTATTATGTCTATTGTAGAAAAAGCTAGAGAGAAACATCGTAAAAATAATTCCTCAAGGAATATTTTTATTTTAGTGTTTTTCATTGTTATTTCTTCTTTATTGATTACTTTGGCTTCTTGTAGTGGTGAGGAAGATCAGCAATCTAATAGAAGACCAACTGAAGATCAAATACATGACTATGTTGCTAAAAAACTGAAGGAAGGTGGCATGGCACAAGATAAACACTTAGAGCAGGAAAAGGATTTTTATGTAATTGCTGGTACTGCAATTTATTTAACTAATGATTTCACTGGTGAAAAACATTATGAGTGGAGAAAGACTGCAAGTGTTATAACTCATTGGTGGGATGCTTTACATCCCTTTGCTGGTTATGAATCCTTATCAGAATTTAAACCCATGATTGAAGCTCTTGAGGCTAAAGGTATTCCTGCTGATTCTATTGAGATGTTTGAGAATCATTATGCCATTCAAAGAATAATGGATAGTATAGAAAGACCAATTGATGACAGCTGGGGTTCTCTTGGAAGGTTACTTCCATGTTCTGAAGCTTTAGGCTGGAGGAATTTTGATATGCTATGGTTTGTGTCTATGATTGGATGTTTAGACTGTGTTAAGTATCTAGTAGAGGAGAAGGGTCTTAACCCTGATCGAGTTAATTGTGATGGAAGAACACCTGCTACTAGGGCTATTGTTAATGGACATTTTAATATAGCATATTATTTAGTTCCTAAAATGAGCTCTCCTGTTAAGAATGTAAGGATGTGGTTTAATTGGAAAGGTAGAACTATGTGGGATTTTGCTGCTAATTTTGATTTTGAAGATAAGGTTGATTCATTTACTTCTAAGGCAAGGTTAAGAAAGTTTCTAGTTAAAAATGGTTCTTATCCATCAGCTGTTGTTTCTAATAGTCAGGCTTGTTTTGCAAGGACTATTCCTTTAGCTGATAAATATAGAGATGAACTTGGTTTAGGTTTTGTTTGGGAACCTCAAATGAATGATCTTACAATTTTAGAAGATCAACCCGGTATTAGTAGCTGTCTTTACTTATTGGCTCAATATGAATCATATTGTAAGGAACTTGATACTGATTGTGAAAAACAAAAACCGCTCGCTACCTACATAGAAGAAAGAGGATACTCTTTAGATAATTGGGATGTGGAAAAGACTTACTTTCATCTTGCAGAAAACACACGTACAGGTACAAGTATGATGGAGGTTACTGGAGCTGAATCATTAAAAATTGCAATGAGTAAAATAAATGGAAAACTTGACTGTGAACCTGATTTGTCTGACTGCCCAAAGAAACTCCAGCGGAAAAGATCTAATTGGGAGTCTCTTGGTAGACAAAATTAGAGATTATGGTGTTGCATATGATGTTATGTCATTTGCAACACCTACTATATTGGCTTATATGGCATTATTTGATGAGCCAAGATTTGATTTCTATAAGATACATAAAAATAAAAGGGCTAAGCTATTGGAATTCTCTTTAGCGATGAAAAAGATTGACCCTTTTATTTTTATTAGAAAAACTATTAATACATTAAGAAATATTATTGATGATGTAAAAGACTCTGAAGAGGAGCTTTGTATAGTCATTCCTGATTGTCGATATTGGTATGAGATAGATCAGATATTTGATACAGGTCTTATTGACCATTTTTATTGTATTAATGTTATTAGAAATGTGGATGGTGTGGAAGATTATGCTGATAGAGAGCATCAGTTTATGCCTCCTGATAAACAAATATTTACAACAGTCACTAAAGGTCTTTGGATTGATTTTGAGAATGATAGCTCTATTGATTCGTTAGAACCTAAAGTTGACACTTTTTTTAAACAACTGGAGTTAATCAATGCTAAGTAGTCAAGCATATACACTTCTTGAAGTTTCTGAAGCTTCTAGTCCTGAAGATATTAAGAAGGCATATAGAAGAGCAGCTTCTAAATATCATCCTGATAAACATCAGGATTCTTCTGATCAAGAAAAGAAAGAAGCGGAAGCAAAATTTAAAGATATAAAACATGCTTATGAAATTCTTACCAATAAGTCGCAACCTAGTCAGTCTAGTAGTCGTTATGATGACATGCATGGATTTTCTCGTGTTAAAGATGCTTTTGAAGAAATGGAAAGACAAAGGCGTGCTGCCATGTCAAATGGCAGAGATATAAACGTCAATATACAAATTGATATTAGCTTGGCTATTAGCGGTGGTATTCATTATATGAAACTTAAAAGTTATACTATTTGTAGCTCTTGTAATGGTTCTGGCACTGTTCTTAAGGAAGATAATAATGGGTATAAATCACATACATACTGTCTAGATTGTAATGGTTATGGTAAAACTCCAAAAGATAATGAATATAAAATAAAGATCAATCCTAATAGTAAACCCGGTACATCTATGAGGCTTAAAGGGAAAGGTGAGCCTAGAAAGGCTCCTAATGGTACAGACGGCGATTTATATGTGACATTGTTTATTAAGCCAGATGAATACTTTAAAGACCTAAGGGGTGAAGTCTGTGTAGATGTAATAATAGACCCAATCAAATGGCTTACTGGTGGCTCTGTTAAGGTTGCTACGCCTACTGGCCCTGTTGAGATAGCTATTCAGCCAATGATGCAAGAAGGCAGTACAATGAGGATTGCTGGTAGAGGTATCGATAATTCGAATATGTTTATCACAATTAAGATAGATAGGAACATTCCTAATTCAAATCGTGCACAAAACAATATTGCCGACCTATTAGAAGAGTGTTCTGAGATTGAAGATTCAGTTGCTAATAAATTCAAAAAGGTAACTGATAAGAAGATTGAAGAAATAGAGGAGTATAGAAAATGAAACTAGGTATAGATGTTCATGGTGTAATAGATAGGCATCCTATAGTATTTTCCAATATGGCCAATGCTGTTATTGGAGGTGGAGGAGAAGTTCACGTTATCACTGGTGCTCCTGAAACAGATGAAATAAAGGATCATCTTTCTGATCTTGGCATACCGTGGACAGAGTTTTTTTCTATAACTGATCAACTGCTTTTTGAAGAATACATTCCTACATATAGTGAAACTGGTGGCATGTGGTTCCCTGATGATATATGGAACCCCATGAAAGGTCATTATTGCAGTTTGCATAATATTGACTTACATTTTGATGATACTGCTGAGTATGGCCAATATTTTTCTACACCGTTTGCATTATGGCCTCAGGATGATAGTGTTTGGTGCCCAAATTGAAAATCTAATTGGTTTTATTTTTAATTTATAAAAACAAAACCCATATACAAAATTATGGGTAATTGATTATGTCTGAACAGGAAAAGTTTAAAATTGACTGGGAAGGTCCAGAAGAGCAAGGGATTCATCTTGAGGATGAAGATGAGGATGTTGTAATCGTTATGAATGCAGTTGGTTGTAGAAAGTGTAAGACAGTGGCAATTTCAACAGGTGTTCATGATTTTACTAGTTGTGAATGTGGTGCATGTAGTGCTGATGGTGGCACTGAATACATAAGAAGATCTGGAAATCCTGAAGACATGATTGATCTCTGTGTTACTACTGGCCCAGATGTTAGAAAGTTTATTGGAATGGTTGTCTCTCAATCGCCTGTTCAGCAAGAGCTGAAAAGAAAGAGAAAGGAAGAGTACTTGGCTTCTATTGCTAAAATGTTAAACAAAGAGGAAGATAAATCGTGAAAAAAGTATTATTTTTTATAATTGCAGTTTTTATAATTGGAAGTGGTTGTTCATCTGAAGAAGATAAACAACGTGCTCATGAATTGCGAATGATGAAGATTCAAGCAGGACAGTATACTGATGAAGGATATTCTGAACCACGGTATTCTGCAAGACCTGTAGGCCCAGGTTCGTATACTAACTACATGGGTGATCCACAGCATGGTCGATGGAATCAATCTGGTAATTGGCAATGGCATAATCCATATGGACCGCAAGCTTCTCAAACATCTAACTATTTAATAGCGGCTGGATTGGGTGCTACTGCTGCACATCTTTTTACTAAGAGTCGATACGAGTCTGAATTGAAAAGTAAACCCAAAACACAAAGTGTTACGGGTTATATGGATCGTAGTGGTAAGAAGATTTCTAAAACTCAATTTGAAACAAAGAAGGCTATCTTTACTGCTGAAAAAAATAAGCAACAAAGAGCTTATTCTGATAAGAAGAAAACTATTCAGAAAAAGAAGATGATTGCTAAAACAAATCCTTCTAGTAAGAGTGTTGAGTCTACCAAGACTAATAACTCTACTTTTAAGAAGAAAGTCTTATACAAACCTAAGCCTGTTAAGAAGCTTGCGGTTGTCAAAAAGAAGTCTTTTAGTAGTAAAAAGAAGCGTTAGTAGTAAAATTTAAAAACAAAGAAGTTGTACCCGACAGCTTTGCTGCCGGTTTTTTAATTGTAATTTAACCAATAAAAGGTAATGTAATCATGTCTGATATTTTTAATTTGTCGAAAGAAGATGCGTCTACGCCAATCTCTTTTGATTTAACAAAAGCTCTTGTTGATTCTGGAATTGCTATTCCTTCAAGCATTCGTTTAGGCGCCGGCTGGGATATGCCAGAAGGACAGGCTAAGATGGATGTTGATTTATCTGTTGCTACTATCACTGCTGATGGTAAGCTGACTGGTAAAGATCATTTTGCTTTCTTTTCTCAACGTTCTGTTCCTGGTATCGAGTTATCTGAAGATGACCGTACTGGTGACTCTTCTGTTGGTGGTGATGACGAATGGGCTATTGTTAAGCTGGATGAATTGGCTGATGGTGGCGTTGGCATTATCGGATCATTGTCAGTATTTGAAGACAGTGAATCTCGTGGCCTATCCGCTGCTGGCGAGTGCTATATTCGTGTCGTGAACGAAGACACTGGTGAAGAAATGGTTCGTGTCCAAATGACAGACCTCAATTCTGATGCTGCTAACCTTATTAAAGTTACCAAGGACAATGGAAACATTGTTGTTGAAGCTATTGAGACGCCGATTCAAGGCGATCTGAATGCTGTTGTAGCTTCTTTGCAATAAGAGGTAGATATGTCGGATACAGTCTTTTCACTTGCAAAAGATGAATTATTCGATCTGACTAAGTTGGATCCCGGTATTAAAGACTTTTATATAGGTCTTGACTGGGATCCTTCTGTGTCTGGTGAGGATATTGATCTTGATGCAGTACTCATTGCTGTTGGTTCTGATGGCATGGCATTGGCGAATAAGCATTCTGAATGCTTTTTGTTTTATGGTAACCATGGCCGTAATGGCACTCCCGCAGCGTTTCAAGTAACCGAAGATAATCGTGATGGCTCTGACGACTTCAATAATGATATTGATGACGATGAAGCAATTTTCTGTTATAGCGATAAAATAGATCCTGATATTCAGGAGCTTCGAGTCTTTGTAACATTTCATGATGCTGGTGGACGTACACTTAATGACGTCTCTCGTGTTGGTCTTCGCATTGCACCTCTGGTTAATAATGTACCGGATTTTGGAAATGGCAAAACTGCCACATTCGATGTTCGTGATGTTGGTGCCAGTGAAGGTGCTCATATGGCTTCTATCGTGCGTAATAATGTTGCTGGTTGGGATATTAAGCCTGTTGGCGAACAGTCTGGTAATTTATCTCAAGTAGCCAGTATTCACGGTATTGGAACTAAATCCTAATAGGGGAATGTAATGTCTCAAATTTTTAACTTATCGAAAGATAATCCTACTTTCGATTTATCGAAAGATAGCCCTAATGCTATTTCTGAAATGGTATGTGGTCTTGGTTGGAAAACCAAAATGGGTCGTGATGTAGATCTTGATCTTTCTGTTATAGTTGTTGATGCTGCTAGTAAAGTAGTTGAAACAGCTTCGTTTAGCAATGCCAAAAGAAATCTTCTTGGTGGTGCCATGTATCATTTTGGTGATGATTTAACTGGTAGTGATGCTCAAACTGATATGGATAACGAACAGGTTCGTTTGAAGTTGTCTGATATGCCTCCAAGTGTTACTGCTGTCTGGGTAATGGGTAGCGTATATAGTGGGGATCTTAAGAATGTTAAGTCCTGCTATGTTTGTGTCCGTGGTTCTGATACTCAGAAACTGGTCAATGCTGATATGTCAGATATGTCTGGTACAGCTATTATGCTTGCGAAGATTGTTCGTGATGGCAATGGCTGGAAAGTCGAGCGTGTTGATGGGGCTATGAATGCCCGTACTGCTTCAAGTGCAGTTGGATACATCAATGGTGAGAAATCGTTTGGCAGTTCTGATGGTAATCAGACTGAAAAGCGTGGTTTCTTTGCTCGTTTACTGGGGTAAATAATATTATGCCGTTTATGACATTTTTGAATCAGGCTTTAGCCCAAATGAAGGACATGACTGCTAAGTATGCTCCTACTGCTCTATCTCCTGAAAAGCGCTATGGCAAAGGCTGTGTTACAGCATGTGCTTTGGTGACTATGGCAGATGGTGAAGCTGAAGCCAGTGAACTGGATATGGCTGCTGATTTTATCATGGGTATTGATACTATTAATGATTACCTGGGTGTAGAAGAAGCTAATGAAATATTAGCATTACAAATCGGTGCTTTACAAAAAGCATTTGATAAGAATACTGCTATGTTCACTATGGAAGTAAATAAGATGCTTGCCGAAATCAAGTCTGGTGTAGAGAGTGCTGAATGGCGCGATTCTATTAAGGCATTGGCTGAATCTATGGCTTCTTCCAATTCTGCTGGTAAAGCTGGTCCTGATGAGCAGAAGATGCTTGACAAGATCGAAAACGCTATAGGGTAATTAATCATGTTAATGATGTATGTGATTGCATGCGGATTTGTCAGTGGATTAGTTGGCTGGGGCTTATGGAAAAGTGGCAAGAAGACGCAGGCACCAATTGCTGCTCTTATTGTTACTGGTCTATTCTGGGGCGCCTATGAGATGTTCCTGGAAAATATATTTGCTAAACGATATGGTGGTACATTGACCATTACAATACCAGAAGGTAATAAATTTACTGGTATTACATGGAAAGATGAAGACCTATGGTATGGTTGGTATGATCCCAAAACCTCTGAGTGTACATTTCGTGAAGAGTCTCGATATGGCATGCTTGAGGGTAAAGTCTTGATTAAGAACTGTAGTCCGATTGGGGAATAATCCCTGTTATTTAAAGAGTCCCCTATTTTAGGTGGGCTCTTTTTTTTATTTTGAGGTGTAGGATAATGACGTTAACAGAAATTTTAGTGGCTGGCAGCTTTATAGTTGGTGGTCTTTGGTTTGATATAAGTAAACATAGTGATGATCATAGTGTTGGAGTTAAAGAAGCAGCAGCATGGTCAACATTTTGGATTGGGTTGTCTTTTGTATTTGCTGGATATGTTTGGTTTACAAGAGACTTGACTAGCGCAAATTTATTTATCACTGGATATGTTTTAGAAAAAGCATTAGCAGTTGATAACCTGTTTGTGTTTATGGCTGTATTTGCAAGTTTTGGTATTGCAGGTGCTGAACATAGTGGAATTAGACATCGTATTCTATACTGGGGTATTATCGGCGCCATTGTTCTTAGGCTCATATTCATAAGTCTGGGTACATGGGTTGCTGGCTTACATGAAATGGTATTGGTTGGTTTTGCTGCTATTATATTGTGGACAGTGTGGCTAATGTGGAGTGCCGATGAAGAAGAGGATGTAGATTATACTACTCACTGGGCTACTAATATAGCTAAAAAGGTTTGGCCTGTATATCCTTATATTGATATACATAAATTTTTTGTTACTAATCCTCCTGCACTTAGGACGGAGTATCAGGGTGGCATAAAGACTTTTGTTACTCCATTATTCTTATGCTTATTAGTAATAGAAGCTTCAGATATACTATTTGCATTTGACTCAGTCCCTACAATTATTGCTGTTGTTCAAGATCCATACTTAGTATTTACTGCTAGTATATTTGCTGTATTAGGATTGAGATCTATGTACTTTTTATTAGATGCTGCTAAGGAGTTCTTGGTGCATTTAGAAACTGCAGTGATGTTTATATTGGTATTTATCGCTGGAAAAATCTTATTGGAGGCATTTAATGTGTACCATATCACCCCTAACCACAGCTTGGCCGTTGTGGGCACTGTTCTTTCTCTTGGTATCGCTGCCTCTTTTGTTTGGCCTGAAAAAGAAGATGGCTGAGCGTAGACTCTCGTCTAGGCGCAAGAAATTGCTTAATGAATTTGCAAAAGAAGTTAATGCAATGACTCCAGAAGAAGTCATGAAAGATATATATTCAGAACTTAAGGAAGAAACGACAACGGAAAAGACTGTTCTTCAGCTGTATCAGGAGGCTGTCAATAAAATCGATGACTATTTTGAATATCGATATAAGTCAAAAGAAGATAAGGAATTTGTTATGAATATATTGGATGGCATTACTAAAAAACTTAAGGAATTCAATAAGAAATATTGACGTCATCTGTATTAGTTAGAACTTTTCTATTTTTATGATAGAATATCTTATGTTGTAACGAGTACAATATTAACGGGCAGGTTAAAACCTGCCCATTTTCATAGGTAGAAATATAATGATGAAATATATTCGTACAGAGAGAGTTGATGGAAGACATGAGATATTCGTATTTCCCAAATCTGTTGATCATGATGTAATGATGGAAGGACTATCTCGTTTAAAAGATAAGACAGATGGAAATTGGGAAAGGATACATAGAACAGCTGTAACAGCTGGCTTTGTTCACTCTTCAGGTGAATGTTATGGTAAAAGCTATACATTAAATATCGAATCCAGCCCCAAAGAAGATACTGCTCTGCTAAAACAACAGCAAGAGCAAAGTTAATAATCGTTATGACATAAAATATTACCCTTATGTAGGAATTTTAATGTCAAAAAAACGTATGAATAGAAATAAACCAAGTAATACCAGTTTAAAACTGCGCGATGTAGAAGCTTTGCGTGGAAGACAGCAGGAGTTATTTGATTTATCATTAACAAAAGATATTATAGCTAACGTTGGCTGTGCCGGTACTGGTAAAACGTTTTGTTCTATTTATCTTGGTATAGATGATGTAATGTCTCGTGATAACGATTATAACAGGCTTGTTATTTTAAGATCTCAAGTTTCTGTTAGGGATTCGGGTCATTTGCCAGGTACAAAAGAAGAAAAAGAAAGTGTATATCAAATACCATATGTCAGCATAATCAATGAATTATTTGGTCGTGGTGATGCTTATTCTATATTAATCAATAATGGTCTTTTAGAATTTGAATCAACATCTTTTTTGCAAGGTACCACTTTTACTGATTCTATTATCGTAGTAGATGAATTTCAAAATATGACCTTTAATGAATTAGATATGGTCATATCCAGAGTTGGTGAAAACTGTATGATTTACTTTTGTGGCGATACGCATCAGTCTTATCTTAGGCATCATGAACAAGATGGTGGCTTTTTGAAGTTTTTAAAAATATTGAATAGCATGGATAGTGCAGCTCTTGTAGAATTTGATGAAGAGGACATTGTTCGTAGTGGCCTTGTGAAAGAATATATTTTAGCAAGGAATAAAGAGGGTTAATTAACAAGGGGAGTATAGCTCCCCTTTGTTTCATATTAGGACAAAATCATGAGTCTTGGCAGAACTGGATTAATACTTCGCATATGGGCAGAGGTTGGATGGTTTAACACGGTTAAAGTAAAATATGCTGAGTCTTTTGAAACATACGATACTATGACTTCCATAGATACTGTTAGTCGGATACACTCGTTTCCTTCTAGATTTAGGGCAGAATTATACTGCTCCAGGATTAATGCTGGTCAATTTAATAGGTATCTAAATACAGAATTTGATTCTGGTTTTATTGAGCATAAAAATTAAAAGAGGATTATCATGAGTGAGTGGAACGGTCATTATGTAAAAGAAAATCCATGTGAATGTAGTAATGAAGTTTGCGTGTGTGATATGTGGGCTATACATGCTCCTGATGGGCAGAAATTGACAACAGAAATGAGTAAATCTGTGGCAGAAGAAGCTGCTGATAATTTAAATTCTTCATTTTTATTAAATCAAGCTGTAGATATTTTAAAGAAAGACAAAAACTAAGTTGATATATTTATTATATTGATATAGTATTTAAAAAGACACGCGATAGACGCGGTCTAGTAATTATAGTACCTAATGGGAGAGACCCGTGAAAAAGAAAAAACTTGCGGTCATTATTGGCCGTTTCCAGCCGTGTCATAATGGACACATCGAATTAATAAAATATGCATATACCCAAGCGGAAAATGTGCTTATTCTTATCGGATCTGCTAATGCAGCTCCAGACATAGAGAATCCTTTTAGTTGGACAACTCGTGCCAATTTATTATCTGATTCTTTACCAGAAAATATCAATATTGATTTTCAACCTATTGCCGACTTTCTTTATTCTAATCAAGACTGGCTTGAACAAGTTCAAACAGTTGTTGCAAAAGCACAAAGGGAAATTGGTCTAATAGAGGGATATCCCATACTTGATGGCGATACAGCTATCGTTGGTCACAAAAAGGATAGTACTTCTTTTTATCTTGATGACTTCCCTCAATGGGAATTTGTTGAATTTAATAAAGTATCAGTTTACAGTGCTGCGCATATAAGAGAGTTCTTATTTAAAGGACATGTTGAATATGCCAAAGGACACATTCCTTCACCTGTGTATCAGTTTCTTTCTGATTTTAAATCTAATCCAGAAGGTAGAAGACTCGTTGGTGAATATTCTTTTCATATAGATTATCAAAAACAATTTGCTGGCTCAAAGTATCCTCCTAAGTTTATTACAGTAGATGCTACTTGTTTTTGTAAAGGTCACGTCTTACTTGTTAAGCGTAGGTCTCATCCTGGTAAAGGATTGTGGGCATTACCTGGTGGCTTTTTAGAGGATATGGAAGAAATAGAAAATGGAATTTATAGAGAACTTAGAGAAGAAACTGGGTTTAATATTCGTAATGGTATTAGCCATGTTAAGTATTTTTCTGCACCCAAGAGATCTCTTAGGGGCAGGACTATAACCTTTGTTGGTTTAATTGATGTAGATGCTACATCAAAAAATAATAATCTTTCTCTGCCTAAAGTTAAAGGCAGTGATGATGCCGAAAAGGCTAAGTGGTTCCCTCTATCAGAATTTAGAAAGATGGAGCGGAAGCTTTTTGAAGATCATTATCACATAGTAAATACTATGGTTGATATTCTTCAATCAAAATAATTGATGATAGACATCAATATATAAAAAAATGTTACATAGGAATAGATCCAATGATTAAGCAAAAATTTAAAAGAAATTTAGTAACAAATCCAATACTGAAAAGTGATTCGTATAAGTACTCTCACTTTTTACAATTAAAGAAGAAGACTAATTTAATATCTTCATATATAGAAGCTCGTTCATATCCAGATGATAGGCCAAACTACGTAGTGGTAGCAGGTAATCAGATGTATATGATTGAATATCTGACAGAACCTTTTGTCATGGAACACATTGATGATGCTGAATTGTTTTGTGAAATGCATGGTGAACCATTTAATAGAGAAGGATATGAATATATTCTTGAAAAATATAATGGATATTGGCCTGTTGAGATTGAAGCAGTTTCAGAAGGAACGGTATTGCCTACTGGCAATGTTGTACTTCAGATTAATAATGAAGATGACAAATGTGCATGGGTTACCTCATGGTTAGAGACTCAGCTATTAAGAGGAACTTGGCCTACTAGTAATGTAGCCACACTGACTGCCAATATTCGTGAATTAATTGAAGACTATATAGAAGTCACTTCTGACGATCCAGATCAGCTACCATTTAAACTACATGGCTTTGGTGCTCGTGGTGTTAGTGGTGGTGATGGTGCACGTACTGAAGTGGGTGCCATGATTCCATTTATGGGAAGTGACACTGTTGAAGCTATTGCAGCTGCTATTCAGTATTATGATTCTACTGATATGCCGGCCTTTAGTATTCCTGCTGCTGAGCATGCTACGATTACTCCATGGGGAAGAATGTTTGAGGCTGATGCCTATGAAAACATTATTGATGCATTTGGTGATAAGTATCACCACTATGCCATAGTTTCTGATTCATATAATATTTTTAATGCTATTAATAATATTTATGGAACTAAACTTAAGGAAAAGATCTTGAATTCAAAAGGAACACTTGTTGTTCGTCCTGATTCTGGATATCCACCCGATGTTGTTCTTAAATGCATCGAAGCTCTTGGTGATCACTTCGGATATACTATGAACTCTAAAGGATATAAGGTTCTTAATCCTAAAGTTAGGGTTATTCAAGGAGATGGTATTGATTATGACATGATCAAGGAAATATTGAGATTACTTGCTGTTAATAAGTGGGCTATTGATAATATTGCATTTGGTATGGGTGGAGCTATGTTACAGCACCACAACAGAGATACCTATGGCTGGGCTATGAAGTGTTCTTATACTGAAGTAGATGGCATTGGTATTGATGTTTATAAAGACCCAATTACTGATAGCGGTAAGAAGTCTAAGAAGGGAATTCAGGCTCTAATAAAGGAAGATGGGGTGTTTAAGACCATACGGAAAGAAGACTTGAATGGAAGAAAGAACTACTTAGTGGTTGTCTACTCAGGTTGTAAAATAGTGAAATATTACACTATGGATGAAGTAAGGGCTAATTTCGTAGCTACATTTCGCAAATGATTGATAAAGGGATAGCACTTAGGTGTTATCCCTTGAATCATAAAAACAAACATATTAATTAAATACAAATTGGATAAAGATTATGATTAAACTTTGGATTCTCATAGGTATTATATCAGCAGTGGTTGATGCTTTGATGAGATTAAATAAAGAAGGCGAATCTATATTGACAGATAAGTCTTTTTATAAAAATGCCGCTGTACAAGTGGTTGGCGGAGTAATTTCTGGTATTTGGGTATTTGCTAAATGGCGTACTGATATCAAAAACGGAATTACAAAATTAATAGATTGGTTAGACTAACAGATAGGGTATTGATATGTGTAAAGATTATTTAATTGCTCATCCATTAACAAGTGTTGAAATGGATACAGCGGAAGGAATTATTATTGAAGAACGACGGACTAGTATAGCCGTTGTATTATTGCAACATAATGATGAAATTGGTGATTGTGTTGTCAGTGTTGGCGAAGCACTGTGTAATCCTAAAGATTCTTTTAATAAGGATCTTGGAACAAAAATTGCTGTTAATCGTGCAAAACATGCTGATAACCATGGTGCAAACCAGTGGAAATTATCTGAAATTGAAAACATGATTGAATACGAAGGTGAAGAATCAACAATGAGTAGTGCTACTACTCCAATAACTGGTACTCCTATGCCGTATGGCTTAGTAAATCGTATCAGAATGCTTATTCCTCGTAGCTAAAAACAAAAGCTGTGTGGACAAAATTATAAAGAATGTTATAATTAGTTCACATTTGGTCGAAGACCATAATTTGTGTAATCTATTATTACACCAATAGCTGAGAATAGGTGGTTGTCAGTCAGAAATGATTGAAAGGTCGTGTATTTACTACATGAAACATTTATTCTATCTTTGAAATGGGAGCCTTGTGCTCCCATTTTCTTTTCCGTCTGTGGCCAAATTGGATTAAAGCAGCAGCCTTCTAAGCTGCAGATTGGGAGTTCGAATCTCTCCAGGCGGGCCATATTATAGGCTTATCATTAATAGTGATATTTGTATTTAAAAACAATATCTGTTAAAGAAGAAATTTCTGTGCAACAGTAAATCTGACAATCAGGTAATTAGAATGCTTGCGTTGCTTACGCATTGAATGACCTGATTAAACAGCCAGGTTAGCAAGCTAATCTGTCTATTTTGCATCACAAATTAGTTCTACAACAGATACCAAAAAGAGACCAATACGGTCTATCTTAAATTCTACAAAAACAAAATTAGTATCTAAAAATATCATTGAAAATGATGTTTGTATTCAGTTCCGTTGAGCACTACACCGGTGAACTCGAACATATTGTCACATTGTCACTGCTTGACAATAGATGACAACATGTTCATCGTTAACCGGTTACCGTTCTCTGCGGAGAGATCTTTACGATCTCTCTTTAATCACCTATAAAAACATCTATAAGTGTGTTTTAGTATAGATATCATTGATAATGATGTTTGTATCGTACTGTTTAGGGTTATTGCCACCACAGGCTAATTGTTCTTCTCACAAATTCTTTGAATTTGGTGAATTCAGAAGCAATGAGCCACAGGTGGCTATCACCCGGCGGAAGACCATTACGGTCTATCTTTTAATTACCTAAAATGAGGTTATATTCATGTCACTTGAAAATCTTTTATCTGCCGTTGTAGCAGACAAAGTTGTTGATTCTGAAGAAGTTGCACAAATTCGTACTGCTATTTATGCAGATGGTACTATTGATCTGGAAGAAGTTGAATTCTTGTTCAATGTTAACGATGCCGTTACTGGTAACGATAATGATGCTGGTTGGGATGAGCTGTTTGTTGAAGCAGTTACAGACAACGTTATGGCTGATGGAACAATTGATTCTGATGAAGTTGAAATGCTGGTTCGTTTAATCGGTGCCGATGGGCAGGTTGATGGAGCTGAGAAAAAGCTTCTGGAAAATCTGAAAGCTCATAACGGTGGTTCATTACCAACAGAACTGGAAACTATGCTTAACTCATAAGCCTTCCTGTAATGTTTTAAATAAAAGATTATAGATTCACAAGCATAAGAAAAGATCGTTATTCATATATGTTATTCCTTAGTCTCAGCTTATCTGGTCTATGTTCTTTATAAAATCCCAACACTTTATGTGTTTGGGATTTTTTTTACTCATGGAGGTATCTTGTGGGAAGTCTTAAGAAGAAACTAGAAGATCCCGAAATCAGAAAAAAGTTGGAAGAATTTAGAAAGCAAAAAGAAGCCAAGGAAAAAGAAGATTATTATAAGGATGTTTTTAAAAATGTTGAAAAAGATATTGGTCAAGATTTTTGGGATACAGACTTAGAAGACATAGTACCTGATGTAATTGCACCTACTCCTGATATAAGCAGAAGAATAAGAGAAGGCCGTGCAGCAGCACGAGCACGAAGAAGAGTACGAAGAACTCCAAATTCAATACTTAGTCATTTAGGAAACAGGCAAGATTTGCAAACGTCAGAAGAAAAGGAAGGATTCTTTGAAAAAAATTGGGTTAGGTATGGCGTACCAGCGGTTTTAGGTGTTGCAGCATCCCTATCAGAAATTTGGAGAGCTTTTACTTAGCGAGATTATGAATATGAAAATAATTAAAGCTATTATGGCTATGAGTATGCTAGGTGATAATACCTTTTCGCAAAACTTAATGCCAATAGTAGATTGTAATAAGTGTGCATGGGATAAGTTTCCTCATCCAGATGCTCACTGTTATATGTTTAAGGACTCCCCACGCGATAATAGATGTGGACAATTTAAATCTGCAAAAGAGATGGCAAGTTAATTATGTTTTATTTTAGAAATAAATATCTTAAAGGAATTTATGAATTTATAAGATTTATAATTTATGGAATATGGTTTTTGATTAAGGGTTTTTTTCAACTTATTGGTAGACTTTTAAGATTTATTCTTGAAGTAATTGGTGAAATATTGGATTAGGTGGTCTTTTATGATTAAGAGTATTTTTTCTTTTTATACCATTGATTCTCATGGTATAAGAAATTATAGTGTAATGTTTAGCGTAATGGTTAGCTTTATACTTCTGGCGGCCTGTGTGGCCGTGTGTGGTCATTATTTACTGATCTTTGAAGGTGATAACCCTTTATCTAATATCAACTCATATGGCGATGCTGTATGGGTATTGACTATGGTTGCATCTACTATTGGTTTTGGTGATTTCTTTCCAGTTACATTAGAAGGCAGAGTCGTTTCTGGCTTTATATCATTTATAGGTATGGGTCTTTATTCATTTATAACATCGACATTAGTTTTGAAAATAATGTCATGGACTGATACGGAAACTAAAAACAGGGAATTGCGTTCTCAAAACGCAGAAATAATTGAACTTGCTAAAGAAATAGTTATAACCAATGTTCAAGCTATTGATAAGGCTAATGATATAGAGTCTAAGATTGCTGATTTGTCTAGATCTATTAAGTTTTTAAAATTAAACAAGCCCGAATCTTTATCTGAACGCTTTTAGGAATTAATTATGTTTATATTTATTATCAATTTAATAATAGTCATATATGGCATATTGTCGTCTTGGCTTATATTTGCTATGATTTGGGAAGATGTTTTTAGTGACAAACCTCACATTTATGTAGTGTTAACAATAATTGCATTGCTTCTATTTTATGTTTTACATAAGATAAGAGACCTTGGCTATGTGATGAAAATCAAGGCTATGCCTCGCTCTAATGGGTATGGTGGTAGAGGAACGAGTTCAAACAGCTTCTGGATGGATGGCGGATCGTCAGGTGGAGATTGTGGATCTTCTGGTGGTGGTGATTGTTAGTAGTTGATATAAATCTCTTAGTATATTAAAATTGTTTTTGTATTCTAAAGTGTGAGACATATCACATTTTAAGAAAAAAAACATTTTTTTAAGAGTTTAATATGATGAAATTAAGATCAATAGGAATTATTGCCTTAATAAGTACCATTTTTATGTTACAAGGATGCCCAACAGATGGCAATAGCACAGTTCAGGTATCTGGTGCTGCAGACTTAAATGTAAGAGATAATTTTACACAATGTCAAATTAGGCAAAATGGAACTACTATTTTTGTAAGACAAGATGGTGGTTTGGATCCTTTTGCTATGGCTTTAGATGCTGGCGTAATTTACAATGATGTATGGCTAGATCTAACAGTTGTTAATGCAGACAGAGTTACTCCGTTAACTCAGTTGGAAATTGATATAATTAACGGTACGTTATAAGTTTTCTTTATTTTTTATAAAATAAAGTGGTGGAGGGAAGTATTGTAGCAATGCTTAAGCCTTGTTCGTTTCCCCT